>JAIOWV010000094.1 GCA_021741945.1 Pontimonas sp. | reverse complement strand
TTCAAACGAATTTTTACAGCCACGTTTCTCCAGGTAGATACGTCGTAAACAACCGACGATTACGTGGGAGCACAATCGTCTGGATGTCTCGGTGGGGAGTCCCACGCCTGATAGAGGGTCGGGCGGGAGTGCTCCAGCGCCCTATTCTGTCAGATTTTTTACAATCCTGGGCACACGAGCCCTCTTCGCAGAGTTAGTCCCCGCCAGCAGGCGCACTCAGGCCAAAACTGGAGCCTTGCCCGCTGCCGCCGCTGGGGCGCCCCAAGGCCTCGGCGGCGCGCTTGGCGGGGTTCCCAGAGCGCGGTGCAGCCTTCTTCTTCGGCTTCTTTTTGCCCTTGCCAGCGCCACCAGCAATGGGCCCCATACCGGGGATTTGAGGAACACCACCCTTAGCGACGGTCTTCATCATTTTGGCCGCTTGCTCGAAGCGTGTGACCAACTGGTTCACATCGGTCACCGTCATCCCGGAGCCCTTGGCGATGCGCATACGGCGCGATCCATTGAGAAGCTTCGGGTTGATGCGCTCCGCGCGAGTCATCGACTGGATGATGGCCTCGGTGCGACCGAGTTCCTTTTCATCGATGTTGTCGATCTGCTCTTGCATG
Source organism: Pontimonas sp. (assembly GCA_021741945.1). GTDB lineage: Bacteria > Actinomycetota > Actinomycetes > Actinomycetales > Microbacteriaceae > Pontimonas. The sequence continues at coordinate 4,518 of JAIOWV010000094.1, read as the reverse complement.
CCCCTGGCGCCTGGCAACATACCGAGCATCGAACCCAGTGAGCCCATCTTCTTGATCTGTTGGAGCTGCCCCAAGAAATCATCGAGGGTGAAAGTTTCGGAGAGAAACTTTTCCTCGAGCTCCTTCGTTTGCTCTTCATCAAACGCCTTCTGCGCCGTTTCAATGAGCGAGAGGATGTCACCGAGGTCAAGAATTCGGCTCGCCATGCGGTCTGGGTGAAAAACCTCGAAGTCATCGAGTTTTTCACCGGTGGAAGCAAACAAAATCGGCCGGCCAGTCACACCAGTGACACTGAGTGCGGCACCACCCTTGGCGTCACCATCGAGTTTTGTCAGGACGACACCCGTGAAATCAACACCCTGGGCGAAAGCCTCAGCGGTGTTCACCGCGTCTTGACCAATCATCGAATCGATCACGAAGAGGACCTCGTCCGGTGAGGTGACCTTACGAATCTTGGCGGCCTGGTCCATCATCTCCGCATCAACGCCGAGGCGCCCGGCGGTGTCGATAATCACGACATCGTGGTTCTTATCGGTGGCATAGGCAACGCCGGCCTTCGCAACAGTGACGGGATCACCAACCCCATCACCGGGTTCTGGCGCAAAAAAGGCAACACCGGCCGCTTCGGCCATGACACCCAATTGCTTCACAGCACCCGGACGCTGCAGGTCACAGGCCACCAGTACTGGGGTGTGGCCCTCGGCGCGCAACCATTTCGAGAGTTTGCCCGCCAATGTCGTCTTGCCGGAGCCCTGCAGACCCGCCAACATGATGACCGTCGGGGGCTTCTTCGCGAAGCTGAGCGAACGGGTTTCCCCGCCAAGAATTGCAACGAGCTCTTCATTGACAATCGAGACCACCTGCTGGGCAGGATTAAGCGCCTTATTCACATCATCGGATAGGGCGCGCTCGCGAACTTTCTGGGTGAAGGACTTCACGACCTCGAGTGCGACATCGGATTCCAGGAGTGCGCGACGAATGTCGCGCACCGTTCCATCGACATCCGCTGGCGAGAGCTTGCCTTTTTGGCGGAGAGACTTAAAGGTCTCAATCAACCTCTCTGAGAGGGAACTAAAGGCCGCCATGGAGCACAAGACTACTCGAGAAAGCCTCGGCACAAAGGTAGGGGGTGGGACCTTCTAGGCTTGCCTCATGCCACTCTTTCCCTTCCAATCCCACCACCCTGACGTTGCTGAGAATGCCTTCATCGCGCCAAACGCAACACTCGTTGGCGAGGTGTCTATTCGACCCGGGGCCGTCGTAATGTTTGGCGCAGTGCTCAGGGCAGATCGAGCCGCGATCACTCTGGGTGAGGGATCCAACGTCCAAGACAACGCCGTGATTCACGGCGACCCAGGTTTTCCGGCTGTTATCGGAGCCGATGTGAGCATTGGTCACGGCGCCATTGTCCACGGCGCAAGGGTGGGTGCTTCATGCCTCATTGGCATGAACGCCACTGTTCTCAACGGCGCCGTGATCGGCGAGGGATCACTGATCGCCGCAGGAACCGTGGTTCTCGAAGGAACAGTTATTCCGCCACACAGCCTTGTTGCCGGCGTGCCAGGAAAAATCAGGCGCGAGACCACACCAGAGGAGCGAGAGCACATCGCGGCCAACGCTGCGACATATCGCGAGTTGGCTGCGGCCTATCGAGCTGAGCTCTAACTCGCCAGTGTTCTAGCTAGTCAGGGCTTTAGCGAACTGAGCCGGGGAGAAACCGGTCATATCCCCCACTGACTCGCCCTGGCCCAGCAGTTTGATGGGCAAACCGGTGAGTTCCTGAACCCGCATGACAAAGCCGGCCTTGGCACTGCCATCGAGTTTGGTGAGGGCTAAGCCCGTGACGCCAGCGTGCTCGAGGAACGCTTCGGCCTGGACCACACCGTTCTGACCGGTGGTGGCATCCAGAACTAACAACACCTCCGAGACCGGGGCGACCTTCTCGATAACCCGGCGAATCTTGCCAAGCTCATCCATCAACCCGGCTTTCGTGTGAAGGCGCCCGGCTGTGTCAATGACAACAATTTCGATACCCTCGGCAATCGCCCGCTCCACTGCTTGATAGGCCACAGAGGCTGGATCTTGGCCCTCACGCTCGGGCGTCACAATCGCTACTCCGGCCCGATCAGCCCAGGTGGTCAGCTGTTCCACCGCTGCCGCTCGGAACGTGTCAGCAGCGGCAATCACCACAGATCGCCCAGCATTAGCCAGAAACTTGGCAAACTTTCCAATGGTGGTGGTCTTGCCGACTCCGTTGACGCCAACAACCAGCACGACGGCTGGCCGCTCAGTCAGTCGCAGGGTGGGGTCATAGCGCGCGAGCTTCTCCTCGACCGCGTCTCGCAGGATGTCGATGGCATCATCGGCTTTAGTCGTGCCAATCCGCTCGACCTCGCTGCGCACTGTGGCCACGAGTTCCTCAGATAGCTCCAGGCCAAAATCCGCGCCAATGAGTGCATCTTCCAGGTTTTGCCAGGTGTTCTCATCAATCCGGGCGCTCTCGACGGCAGCGCTCTTGGCGACAGTCTTGGGGGCCTTGGGGGTGAGTTTGCGGGTCGCTTTGGGCGTGGTTTTTGGGGTGGCCTTGCCGGGAACCTCGGGGGCGGAAACCTCAGGGGCAGAAACCTCTGGGGTGGTCTCCGGGACGGCCTCGAGCGGAACTTCGGTGGGGACCTCGGTCACTTCGGGGGTGGACTTGGCGCCGCCGCCAAAGATTTTGCGCAGCGACCACGAGCCTTTACCCCATGCCATGGGGCAAGCCTAGCTAGGGCTGGAAGAAATTAGTCGTTGTCGGAGGGCACAAAACCGATGACTGGCAAGGTCTCCGAAGATTCGGCTTCGGCTTGATCAACAAGGCCAAGAATCTCAGTGGCAACGATCCCAGTACTCATCACCCCGGCCAGCGCGATCAGCGCCCATCCGGCCTGCTGTTTCCTCACCACAATCACAGACTACCCTCGGCTTGAACGACGGAATGACTAGGACGCAACAGCTTCAGTGTCCTTGATTCGTTGGCCCACGACAGCACTGACGCCGTCCTTGCGCATCGAAACACCATAGAGCGCATCAGCGATCTCCATGGTCCTCTTCTGGTGAGTGATGACGATGAGCTGAGAGTCTTGACGCAGCGACTCAATCACGCTCAACAAGCGGCCAAGGTTGGCATCGTCCAGTGCTGCCTCGACCTCGTCGAGGATATAGAACGGGCTAGGCCGGGCCTTGAAGATCGCAATCAACAGTGCAACGGCGGCCAGTGATCGCTCCCCACCGGAGAGCAGTGATAGGCGCTCGATCTTCTTGCCAGCTGGCCGAACGCTGACCTCGATACCGGTAAGCAAAAGGTCATCGGGCTGGGTGAGGGTCAAGGAACCTTGCCCGCCCGGGAACAAAATGGGGAACACCTCATCGAAGGCCCTCTGGGTGTCAGCAAACGCCTCAGCAAAAATCGTCTGCATGGTGTCATCGAGCTCAGCCATGATGGCCTCAAGATCAGCCCTGGTCTTTTTCAAGTCAGCGAGCTGCTCGGTCAAGAAGATGTGCCTGGCCTCGAGTGCTTGGAACTCCTCAAGCGCCAGAGGATTGACCCGACCCAACTGATCCAGCTTGCGCTTGGCCTTCTGAAGCCTGGCTTCCTGTTCGGTACGGTCAAAGGGCTTCCCCTCACCGCCATCCTCTGTGTCAGGGGGAACCGGCAGGTGGGGCGCATAGTCCTCGAGAAGTGTCTCCTCGGTGAGGCCTAGCTCGTCCTGGACACGCTCCAAGAGGGTGGTGCGCTGGAGCTTCTTTTCATAAATCTGCATCTCGATCGAGTGCACCGAATCGGTAATCGAGCCAAGGCGTTCCCGGAGCGTGTTCTCCTGGGCCCGCAGCTGCGTTAACTCTCCCTGCATCGAGTGGCGCTTCGCTTCTGCCGCCACGAGCGCCGCGGAGGATTCCTCGGTGGCCGCCAGTGCTTGAGCCATCACTCCTGGGAGCACGGCCAGCACCGCGGTGGCGCGCGCAGCGCGCTCGATGCGCTCTTGATGCTTAGCAAGCTCGCGCTTGGCTGCTGCTTCCTCATCAGCCATGCGCCCGCGCAAGCTCGTGACGACGTCCTGTGCACTGCGAGCGCGCTCTCTGGAAGCCTCCAGGGCAATACGAGCCTCCAACTCTTCGGCGGTCGCCTTCTCCAACGAGGCAAGGAGCGTGGTGCGCGCACTCTCGTCCACGGAGGGCCTGGGGGCGGCATGGAATGCGGTGCGCTGCTCTTCTGCGGAGACGAGCGCCTCGCGGGCGCTCTTCACCTGCTCCTCTGCTTCAGTGGCAGAAGTCACAAGCCTCGCAACCTCGGCTTCAGCTGCTTCGAGTGCGGCACGGCCCCTCGAGAGTTGCTGGCCAAATTCAGCATGCTTGGCGTCCGCCTGTCGCACCTCGGCTAGAGCGGCTTTGACCTCTTCGGTACGAAGGGCCTTCGCCTCACTGGCCTTCTCCGCCTCAAAGCGCGTGCGCTCCAGTGTGGTCGAGAGAGTGGTCAGAGCA
>JAIOWV010000093.1 GCA_021741945.1 Pontimonas sp. | reverse complement strand
GTGTGCAGGGCGCATGGGTGTCGGAGGCAGAGATCGCCAAGGTTGTTGCGCATGTCAAGCGTCAGGCTGATCCGGAATATCGTGCCGAGGTAGCGGCCGGCGCTGGGAGCGCCGCCGTCATCGATGCGGATATCGGTGATGACTTGGATGTGTTGCTTCAGGCGGCCGAGCTTGTGGTGGGAACCCAGTTCGGTTCGACTTCCATGTTGCAACGCAAACTGCGAGTGGGCTTCGCAAAGGCCGGGCGACTCATGGATCTTCTTGAATCCCGCCAGATTGTCGGGCCCTCCGAGGGCTCCAAGGCCCGGGAAGTGCTCGTGACGCCAGATGGTCTTGCCGCTGTGTTGGCTCAACTCCGTGGGGAAAGTCCCGTGGCAGCTGAGCCAGAGGCGCAGGCAGCGGTGTCTGGTGCAACGGTGACCTCAGAAGATCACCTGACCCAGGAGATACTGCCGGAGGATTTGCCGGCGCCGAAGTCTGCGGTTGACCACTCTGTGCACTACGCCGACGACCCCATCGACGAGATGACAAAGGGGTATCCTGAAGTCGAAGGCGACTCTGATGACGACGCCTGGAGGCTCACCGGAAGGGATTAGGTCGTGGCACGTCCTGAATCATCCCCTCAACCCTCCAGTGGTCTGCGCGGCAGGTTTATCGCCGCTGGTGTGAGCCAGGTTAGTAATGCGAATATTGCGAATCTCATCACCGTTGTCCGGATTCTTGTGGCGCCGCTTTTTGTGTGGTTGGTGGTCATCGATGACGGGGCAAATTCTGGTGCTCGCTGGCTCGCAGGGCTCCTGTTTGTCGCCGCTATCGCGACAGACGGCATTGATGGCGCCCTAGCGCGACGCCGCAACCTGATTACCAACACCGGCATTTTGTTGGATCCGATTGCCGACAAGGTGCTTATTGTTGGCGCCCTGGGTGCGCTGTGGTGGGTGGGGGAGCTTCCGCTCTGGATTGTTCTGGTAATCGTGGTTCGTGAGCTTGGCATCACCGTCTTCAGGTTTGTGGTTCTTTCGGACCGTGTGATTCCGGCATCTCGCGGGGGCAAGCTGAAAACCATCGCGCAGGCAGTGACTCTCTCGTCCTGGCTTATCCCGACCTGGATTGTGCTCGGCTCGTGGGTGTTCGTCCTCAACTGGGTTCTGATGGCGATTGTGGTCGTCCTCACCACGTGGACCGGCATCGACTACCTCGTGAAAGGCCTCAAGGCCCCCGAGAAGACCAATGAGCGATAAACCCGCCGACATCATCGGCCTGGCCCTAGCAAAGGGTGTGACGCTCGGGTCTGCGGAATCGCTCACTGGCGGTCTCGTCGCTTCGGCTCTGGTTGAGGTCCCCGGCGCTTCGGCGGTCTTCAAGGGCTCTATCGTCGCTTATGACCTGATGGTGAAAAACGACCTGCTCGGAGTTAGCGCCGCTCTTCTGGCCGAGAAGGGCGCTGTCAACGCCGATGTCGCCATCGCGATGGCGGAGGGGGCGCAGGGCGCCCTTGGCGTTGATTTGGCCGTTGCTACGACCGGCGTTGCCGGTCCTGATCCCGATCCCGTCAGCGGAGCCAAGCCAGGGCTTGTCTTTGTGGCCCTGGCTGGGGGAGAGCTTGGCACGATGGTGCGCGAGGTTCAGGTGGAGGGCGATCGCGCCGATATTCGCTCTGCAGCGCGACGCGCTGCACTCCTGGCGCTCTATGACGCTTTGGCGATGAGGGAATAAACTGCTGCCTCCGTAGGCTTGCGCGGGTAATGCCACAGCAATTACACAGCATTCCTGAGGGTAATCGGTCAGGAGTTGTGGGTAGTGTTGTCCACATCGAGAATGTAAGAGGAGGTGCACACATGGTTCTGGTCAGACACGAAATAGGCGACGTCCTTCGCGACTTTCGCCAGCAGAAGGGTGCGACCCTCCGTCAAATCGCTAGCCGTGCCAACGTTGCACTGGGCTATCTGAGCGAGGTTGAGCGGGGCCAGAAAGAGGCCTCGAGCGAGATTCTTGCCGCTATTGCCGATGCTCTTGACATGCCGCTGTCCGTGATCATGCACGAAGTCGGCGACCGCCTCGCGATGTTCGAAGACATTGTTCCTCGCTCCAGCGTCCCCGACACCCTGCCGGACGAGCTGGTTGCGCAGTTTGACTCCGACATGGCGGTTCGTTAGGAACTACGCGTGACTCACAGCGAGTTCTTCATCGCCGTGGACGATGAATTTGGACCCTTTCAGGGCCGCGCACTGGTGCGTGATCTTGTGATGGATTCTCTCGGCGACCGGACCGCCCAGCAGGCTCTTGATGCTGGTGTTGCCCCAAAACGGGTGTGGCTCGCCCTATGTGGGGCTATGCAGGTGCCACTGGGCCGTCAACACGGGGTTGGCCTCATCGAGCCGCTTGCCGACACGCCAGGATAATCGTTCGAATATTCGTTCGAATAGCGGTACTCTCGTCCACAGTGATGAAGATCGCGGGCTAACTCCACAGCAACAACCTCACCCACCGATGGTGTCTGAGGTTCCGCTTAGGCTCAAGCCCGCTCCCTGCATCATCCGCCTTGTCGAGAGACCCCACGCCTTACGGGGTGTGGCGGAGGACGACAGCCGATAGGCAGCCGAGCACTACTGGAAAGAGAGATCGCAATGACAGCAGCAACAGATCGCGAAAAAGCCCTAGAAGCGGCACTCGCGCAGATAGATCGACAGTTCGGTAAGGGCTCGGTCATGCGACTGGGTTCGGACGAGCGCCCTCCCATCGCCGTTATTCCCACCGGGTCCATCGCTTTGGACGTCGCCTTGGGCGTCGGTGGTTTGCCACGCGGACGCATCATCGAGATTTATGGTCCAGAGTCCTCGGGTAAGACCACGTTGACTCTTCACGCCATTGCGAACGTGCAGCAACAGGGTGGCATCGCAGCATTCATCGACGCCGAGCACGCCCTCGACCCGGAATACGCCAAGAACTTGGGCGTCGACATCGACCAGCTGCTCGTATCTCAGCCAGACACGGGCGAGCAAGCCCTCGAGATCGCCGACATGTTGGTGCGCTCGGGGTCGGTGGACCTGGTGGTTATCGACTCCGTTGCTGCGCTGGTTCCTCGAGCAGAAATCGAAGGCGACATGGGCGACACCCACGTCGGTCTTCAGGCTCGCCTGATGTCTCAGGCATTGCGGAAGCTCACGGGTGGTCTCAACCAGACCGGTACCACCATGATCTTCATCAACCAGCTTCGCGAGAAGATTGGCGTCTTCTTTGGCAGCCCGGAAACGACATCCGGCGGTAAGGCGCTCAAGTTCTACGCCTCTGTCCGCCTCGATATTCGCCGGATTGAAACCTTGAAAGAAGGAACCGAGGCTGTGGGTAACCGCACCCGCGTGAAGGTCGTCAAGAACAAGATGGCCCCGCCCTTCAAGCAGGCCGAGTTCGACATCCTCTACGGCACCGGCATTTCCCGTGAAGGTAGCTTGATCGACTTCGGTGTTGAGCACGAGATTGTGAAGAAATCTGGTGCCTGGTACACCTACGACGGTGACCAGCTGGGACAGGGTAAGGAAAACGCTAGAAACTACCTCATCCAGAACAAGGACGTTGCGAACGAAATCGAGCGCAAGATCCTTGCCGCACTGGGTGTTGGCCAGCTGGCCGCGGTCCCTCCTGTGGTGGAGGCGGAGGCAGAGCCAGTGGCTCCGGTCGAATCCCTCGAAGAGAAAATCACCGAACGCCAGGCTCAGGGAGCCTAAAGCGTGAGTATTCCCTTCGTTCACGGGGAGCGCGATGCCACCATCATCGCGTTCCCCGTTGAGCGGGTTTCCAGGGCGCCTAGGCCGGCCGCCGGCGAGGCTGTAGTGATAGCCCTTTCATCCCCAGCAAGCCCGCCCGAGGAGGGTCCCGATTTGTCCGATGCGACCAGTACTGAGCCGCTTGAGGCCGGCGGAGAGGCCGTGAGCGATCGCGTTCACCGGCGTGCACGAAATGTTGCCCTTCACGCCCTGGCGACCAGGGGAGTGTCGAAGGTGGAGATCGAGGCGAGGCTTGTGGCTCGCGAGTTGCCGGCTGAGGTCGTCGCCGAACAAATCAGCACCCTGGAGCGCCAGGGCCTCATTGATGACGCCGAGCTGGCGAGCAACCTGGTCGATAAATACGTGCTTCGGCAGGGGCTTGGGCGTCGCGCAGCAGCGGAGCGGATGCGCCAGCGAGGAGTTCCCCAAGCCGTCATCCACGAAGCGCTTGAAGGAATCAGTAACGACGACGAGAGCTCTCGCCTGCGCGAGGTTGCAGAAGATCGTGCTCGCGCGCTGGGGTCTCTAGCGCCTGAGGTTGCCAAGCGCAGGCTTGTTGCCTATCTGCAACGCCGCGGGTATTCGGGTAACGAAATCTTCAGCGTTGTCGACGAGGTTCTTCGTTAGGGCTCTGCCTTCGTCATGAGCTTCGCGAGTGTCCGGGCTGGCTTGTTGAGATACCCAATACGGTTGAGCGTTCCAGCCCCGAAGATGCGACGCGTGGGGTCGACGAACGCTGCGCTGCCGGTGAAGCCAGTGTGTCCCACATACGGGGCAACCCCGCGCTTGACCTGATAGGTCATTGCTCCTAAGCCCATACCCATGCCGATGCCTGGGCCAAGACGGACAGTGTCGGACCAGAGCTTGGGCACCCACGCTTCGTCGGTGAGCTTTCCGGACCAGAGAGCCCGGAGGAAGCTCACCACCTCTCTGGTGGTGGAGACGATTCCTCCGTCGGCGCCAAAGCTCGCGAGAGATTCGGGGCCCCGCATTTCTTTCTTCTTCCAGGACACCGGCGCTAATTCGTAGTATTTCTCAGCAGTCTCGGCGGTGAACGCATAGGTCTTCTTCAGGCCCAGTGGCCCTGCGATGCGAATGTCGACAAGTTGCGCGAAGGAGAGCCCAGTAGTGCTCTTCAGGATTGCGCCGAGAATTTGATAGTTGGTGTCGGAGTAGTGAACACGGTTTGGTGCTCCGGGCTTGAAGCGCCCCGGGTAGTGCCTCGCAAGTTCCAGAGCCTGGTGGAGAGTCCAGGACCGGTCACGGTCTTCGGCCTGGCGGAGGAGCGAGAGGGCTCCGCGGCGGGGAAAAGAAAAGTAGTCGGTGATTCCCGAGCGGTGGGAGAGCAGTTGCGCCACCGTGATCTCATCCGAATAGTCGCGGCCACCAACCACACAGAGCCCGGAAAGG
>JAIOWV010000092.1 GCA_021741945.1 Pontimonas sp. | reverse complement strand
GATTCCAAGCCAGGGAACAACACGGTCGGGCGAACGTTCACTCCGTGGTCAAAAGCAAACCGGAGCTTGAGCAGAAGTCCGCGCTCAATGATTCCGCCGGCAAGGCGCGGGTCCGTGGGGTCTCCACCCACAGCGCCTAAGACGATGGCGTCATGGCGAGAAAGTTTGTCGAGAGTCTCATCGGAGAGCACTTCACCTGTTGCCAAGAAATGCGCCGCACCCAAGTCGTAGTCGGTAGTGGTGATCTCAACCTCAGAACCCACGGAGGCGCGCAAAGTCGCAATCGCTTCAGCGGTAACTTCTGGGCCAATGCCATCACCACCGATGACAGCGAGATTCAGGGTTGAGGGCATGTCTTAACCCTACGGCGTTGGGACCCGGCGCGACAACGAATGGCCCTTAGCGCGAAGCGAGGCGCTCGTGCAAGTTCCACAGCACCCGGGTAACCGCGTGCGGATCGGCGACCCGGTGGGACGCTTTGGTCAGACCTTCGCCCACTTTGATGCCCAGGTCCCCAGAACCCAACACCGCAAACCCGTCTTCATCGGTGACGTCATCACCGATGAACAGCGTGGCGTGAACATCAAGCGCATCCCACAACGACTGGAGACCGTGGCCCTTGGTTCGATCTGACACCGCACACTCGAGAATTCCGTGACCAGAGCGCATAACAAGCTCACCGGGCCACTCATCACAGAGCAGACGCGTAGCGGCCTCGGCCGCTGCCGCAACATCAGCCTCTAGGCCCCGGGTATGGATAGCAAGACCGAAGGGCTTGACCTCAATCTTGGGGCCTGGAATGTCCTGAGCAATCTGGTGGAAACCTTGGAGCAAACCCTCTGGGACCAGCTGAGGGGTTGCGTAACTAGCACGCTCATGTGGCGCGACCACCTCTATGCCGTGGGACCCAACCAGGAACCAATCCGGGTGAGGGTCAGCGACTCGCATGATGTTCTCAAAGGCTCTTCCAGTGACCAGCGAGACGTGAACTCCATCGATGCCGGTCAGCGCATCGACGGCGTCCCGGGACTCGGGCAACATTCGGGAATTCTCTGGGTCGTCCTGAAGCGGCGCGAGAGTGCCATCGAAGTCGAGTGCCACCAGAACCTGGGGGTGAACGGAAAAGTCAGCCAGAGCCTCGTCAAGTGCGTCGTTGCCCTGGAGGTTCGCCACTAGAGCTCGACTATGTCGATGTGGGCCATGGTGGTCGCCTCAATCTTTGTGGCGACCTCGGCCAGAAGATCGTCTGGAACTCTCGAATCCACCGTGAGCACGCTCAATGCTTGACCGCCGGCGGTTTCCCGAGCAATCTGCATGCCAGCGATGTTGATGTTCGCATCCCCAAAGGCCTTGCCGTAGATTGCGACAATTCCCGGACGGTCCTTGTAAATCATGACGATGTGGTGGGTGGCCAAGGGAACCTCAATGTCATACCCGTTGACTTCAACGAGCTTCTCGGTTTGGCGCGCGCCAGTAAGAGTTGCTGAGACAGACACGCTAGAGCCATCACCCAGGACACCCTTGATGGTAAGGACGTTGCGATACTCGTCGCTGCGGGGATCGGTTGCCATGCTGACATTGACGCCCCGGGCCTCGGCCAACAGTGGGGCGTTCACATAGCTGACTTGTTCACTCACGATTCGGGAAAAGATGCCCTTGAGTGCGGCAAGCTTCAATGCGCTGACATCGTGTTCGACGATGTCGCCTCGCACCTCGACGGTGATGCTCGAAATTGACGCCTGGCAGAGCCCCACAAAGATCTGACCGAGCTTCTCCATCAATGGAATTCCCGGCCGCACAGACGGGTCAATAATTCCGCCGGCAACATTGACGGCGTCTGGAACAAGTTCGCCCTCAAGCGCCAGCTTCACTGACTTGGCAACCGAAATTCCAGCCTTTTCCTGGGCCTCTTCAGTGGAGGCACCCAGGTGGGGCGTCACAACAATGTTCGGAAGATCAAGCAGCGGTGAACCTGTCGGGGGCTCAGAGTTGAAGACATCAATACCGGCACCGGCAATCCAGTTTTCGCTAAGCGCCTGATAAAGGGCATCTTCGTCGATGATGCCACCGCGCGAAGCATTCACAATGCGGAGTGAGGGCTTTGCGGACTTGAGTTCCTTGACCCCAATCATCCCCGTCGTCTCGGGAGTCTTAGGAATATGGATGGTGATGAAGTCACTCTGGGCGACTAAGTCCTCAAGGGTTGTCAACGTGACGCCCATTTGGCTGGCCCGCACCGGCTGCACATAAGGGTCAAAACCAATGATGTTGGCGCGAAAACCCGACAAGCGCTCGGCAACCAAAGCACCAATGCGACCGAGGCCGATGATGCCAATCGTCTTGTCGAAAAGTTCAACCCCGGTGAAGGCGGTGCGCTTCCACTCACCTGCCGCCAGGGATGCGTGTGCGCGGGGAATATGACGCGCAAGCGAGAGCAGGTGGCCCACAGCCAACTCGGCTGCGCTCACCACATTGGACGTTGGAGCATTCACAACCATGACACCAGCTTCGGTGGCTGCTTTGATGTCGACATTGTCAAGACCAACGCCAGCGCGCGCAATCACCTTGAGGTCTTTGCCCGCAGCGATTGCTTCGGGGTCCATCTGCGTGGCGGACCTAATCAGCACCGCGTGAACGCCAGGCAGGGCAGCAAGAAGTTCTGACCGATTCGCGCCATCAGCATGGCGAATCTCGAAGTCAGGGCCGAGCGCATCGACAGTGGCGGGCGAAAGCTCTTCAGCAATCAGAACAACGGGCTTTGCCAAAGACGTCACCTTTCAACACCACAAAGACGGAGAATTGCGCTGGATCGAGCTCCAGTCTAGTTCAGCCTGCGACCGCCTGAAGGGCGGCAGCCCGCCACGCTTGCTCAATCGCAGCGAGGCTCAGGCTCATTCCGGCAACGACAGCCCAGGCCACGACCATGATGGCCAGGCGTTCCGCGGCGCCGGTCCACCTACGCCACAGAATCAAAGAAAGAACGACAGCTGTGACGGGTAACAAAACCCCCAACCACAGCAAGACCCAGGGGACGCTGGCGCCAATCCCCATCGCCTCATAGAAAGGCTGCAAGCCAACCAAATTGCCAAGCGCCTCCCATAGGTCCCATCCGAAGAGCGCGACGAATACCGTGATGACAAGCCCGCTCTGCACTTTGGTCACGAGAAGACCACCGGAAGAACGAGGGGCAGGGGAAACACTACAACCAAGCCAGCTACCAACCAAGTCAGTCGCGCCCTAATGCCCGCGCTAGCGCTCAACCACCACACGACCCCAAACCAGAGTGGTGCAGAGACGATGGCGAGGAACTCACCAAACTGGTACATGATCGCATCGAGCAAACTACTGGCCTGCTGTGTGGGTGCAGCGATAATCGCCAACACCCACGCAATCGTCCACACCGCATACAACCCGCCAAATAGGGCCAAAAGCACCGGGTTCTCGGTTTTGGGCCGTGGCGTCGCCGGAGCGACGTCCCGACCCTCTACAGCCAGGCCTTCATCAGATTCGCCCCAGTCAAAAGCAGGCTCGCGCGAATCAGAGGTCATAGTGCTTTAGCGCGATGCCTTGCCCTCGACGTAATCGGAGTCACTCTGCTTCCACGAGAAGAGAGCGCGAAGCTTGCGGCCGGTCTCCTCGATGGGGTGGCCCTCACCCTTGGCGCGCAGCGCCAAGAATTCAGGAGCACCTGCATCCTGGTCAGCAATGAAGCGCTTCGCGAAAGCACCGGACTGAATGTCAGCCAGCACCGCCTGCATGTTCTTCTTCACATCGGGGGTGATCACGCGAGGGCCGGAGACGTAGTCGCCGTACTCAGCAGTGTCACTGATGGACCAGCGCTGCTTGGCGATGCCGCCCTCCCACATAAGGTCAACAATGAGCTTGAGTTCGTGCAGAACCTCGAAGTACGCCACCTCTGGCTGGTAACCGGCCTCGGTCAGCACCTCGAAGCCGTACTGGACGAGCTGAGAAGTACCACCACAGAGAACTGCCTGCTCACCGAACAGGTCGGTCTCGGTCTCTTCGGTGAAGGTCGTGATGATTCCACCAGCGCGAAGGGCACCCATGCCCTTGGAGTAGGACCACGCGAGGTCCCAGGCTTTTCCGGTGGCGTCATTCTCAACGGCAACGATGACGGGGACACCACGTCCTGCTTCATACTCGCGGCGAACGGTGTGTCCTGGTCCCTTGGGGGCAATCAAAATCACGTCCACACCCGTGGGGGGCTGGATGTAACCGAAGCGGATGTTGAAGCCGTGCCCGAAGACCAGAGCCTTACCGTCGGTCAGGTTAGGAGCAATGTCCTGCGCATAGAGGTGACGCTGGTGCTGGTCAGGAGCAAGAATCACGATGACATCAGCCCACTTGGTGGCCTCTGGGGTGGTCATCACCTGGAAGCCGGCTTCGGTGGCCTTGGCAGTGGAGGGAGATCCTGGCTTGAGCGCGACGACAACCTCGACGCCGGAATCTCTCAGGTTCTGGGCATGGGCGTGGCCCTGTGAGCCATAGCCCACAACGGCAACCTTCTTGCCCTGGATGATGCTGAGGTCAGCGTCTTTGTCATATTTGATGTCGGTCACGGGTTTGTTTCTCCTTAGTGGGTGATGACTAGCAAAGCCTAGTTCTTGTTGATGCGGTCAGAAATACTCTTGGACCCTCGGCCAATGGCCAGGAGACCTGACTGGGCGATTTCCTTGATGCCATAGGGCTCCAACACCTTGAGCAGGGCCTTGACCTTGGCAGTGTCCCCGGTGACTTCAATCACCAGAGCGTCGGTCACGACGTCAACCACGCGGGCGCGGAACAGGTTCGTCGCTTCAAGAATCTGCGACCGTGTGGTGTTGTCGACACGCACCTTAATCAGCATGTGTTCGCGCTGCACCGAAACCTCGGGCTCTAGTTCAACAATCTTCAGCACGTTGACAAGCTTGTTGAGTTGCTTGGTCACTTGCTCGAGTGGCAGTTCTTCAGCGTCAACGACAATCGTGATGCGAGAGAGACCGGGAACCTCGGTCTTACCTACTGCCAGGGATTCAATGTTGAATCCACGGCGGGCAAAAAGACCAGCAACCCTGGTCAACAGACCAGGCTTGTCCTCAACGAGAAGAGAAAGTACGTGGCTCACGATTACTCCTCATCCCATTCAGGCGCGTGGTCTCTGGCGTACTGGACCTGGGAGTTACCGACTCCCTGAGGAACCATGGGCCAGACCATCGAGTCTTTGCTCACGATGAAATCGAG
>JAIOWV010000091.1 GCA_021741945.1 Pontimonas sp. | reverse complement strand
ACAGCGTCACCCTTGCGCAGGTTGTATTTCTTGACCTGGCCGAGTGAGACATAAACATCGGTTGCGCCAGGAAGGTATCCCTGGGTGCGCACAAAGGCGTAATTGTCCAACACATCCAAGATGCCGCCGATCGGAATCAAGACATCGTCGTCGGAGATTTCAGGTTCCCCGTCATCGCCGAATGAGCCACGACCGCGACGGCGATCGCGCCCACGTCCACGACCACGGCCGCGACCAAAGCCGTTACCCTGGTCATCGCCATTCTCGTCTCCGTTATCAGAACCCTCATCAGAGGAATCAGTGGTGCTCTCGTCGCGAGCGGGGGCAGCGTCATCTGCTTGGGGCCGGCGACGACGCGGACGCGCTGGAGCTGCTTCCCCGGCACTGTCTGCTGAGGTCTCTGCCGCGGGAGCTGAGTCCGTTGGAAGATCGGTCGATACGACGCGGCGCGAGCCACGCTTGCGCGGTGCTGCAGCCTCGTTCGAGGTTGGTTCTTGGTTATCTAAGTCCATGTTGTCTCCTAGTTCGTGCCACGATGCGTGGCATCACACTGTGTGATATTTCTCCTCACACACGCGCCTGGCTTGCCTGAGGGCCGAAGGAACCGAAGTCCCTCTGTCACGAATGACCCTCCAACGCCTGAGTGAACTTCGTGGCGTGTTGTGTGATGAGGCTATCCGGAGCGCTAACTGGGGTCAGTCGGCGAGCGCCGGAAGTTCTTCTACTGTAGCACCTCGCTCATCGACGGTGAGCATGTGGCTAGTCCACTTGCCGCCTCGATGAGCACCAACGACGTCAGCAACCGCCAGTCGTTGGCTCGGGTCCGAGCACAACACCAACACCGAGGGGCCAGCGCCGGAGACCACCGCTGCAAAGCCAAGCTTGCGCAGGGACTGCAAAAGCGAGTCAGTATCCTTCATCGCACTGGCGCGATAGTTCTGGTGAAGACGGTCTTCCGTGGCTTCAAAGAGAAGCTCCGGGCTTTGGATAAGTGCCGCGATCAAGAGTGCCGACCTGGAGAGATTAAAGATTGCGTCCTTGTGAGGGACGGTCTCGGGCTGAAGGCTTCTTGCGAGCGAAGTCGACATACTCGCGTCTTCAGGAACCGCGACTACAAGAGAAACTCCGCGGTGCACGCTGAGCTTCTTGTGCTTGGGGCCCTGATCGGTCATCCACGCAATGGTTAACCCGCCAAAGAGGGAGGGCGCAATGTTATCCGGGTGGCCTTCCATATCGGTTGCAAGTGCCAAGAGCTCCGAGGAGGTGAACTCCACTAGTCCCTCGAGCAGGCCTTTCGCCGCCATAACCCCGGCAACGATGGCGGCACCGGAGGAGCCGAGCCCGCGACCGTGAGGAATAACGTTGTGAGCCTCCAAATGCAGGCCAGGAACAGGGATTCCCTTCGACGCAAAGGCGTGCGCAAGGGAGCGCGCGATGAGGTTGGTCTCATCGGTGGCCACTTCTCCCGCTCCCACACCGTGAACATCAACGGTGATGCCAGCGCCTTTGGTTGCGGTGACGATGAGTTCATCGCCAATGGTCAGCGCCATGCCCAGAGTGTCAAAGCCAGGGCCAAGGTTTGCCGTTGTCGCAGGAACACTCACCTTGACGCGACGGCCGACGGGAATCTTCGCACTCATTTGTTCGCCGCCAATCCAAGAACCTCGGCAATGTGTGAAATGTCAATGGGAACCTTGGTGGGTTCAGCTTCGGAACCATCTTCGTTCTTCAGCGCCCAGAGTGGATCCTTGAGGCCGTGACCGGTGACGGTCAACACCGCTGTTGCGCCTTTTCGCAAGACACCTGCCTGCGAACGCTCCAACAAACCCGCGACGCTGATTGCCGACGAGGGTTCCACAAAAACTCCCACCGTGCGAGAGAGCAGGCGGTGGGCAGCAAGAATGCCTGGGTCGTCAATGGCCCCAAAGTAGCCATTGGTGTCTTCCCTTGCAGCCAAAGCCAAATCCCATGAGGCTGGGTTACCAATGCGAATGGCGCTAGCAATGGTCTCCGGCTTGGCAACGCGCTCTCCGGTAACAATCGGCGCTGATCCAGCCGCCTGGAACCCCATCATCTGAGGCAAGCGGTCGATTCGACCGCGGTTGGCTTCTTCGCGATAACCGCGGTGATAGGCGGTGTAGTTACCAGCGTTACCAACAGGAAGGAAGTGGTAATCAGGAGCCCTCCCGAGAACATCAATGACCTCGAACGATGCTGTCTTCTGACCCTCGATACGGTCATTGTTGACCGAGTTCACCAGGTGAACCGGATAGTTCTCCGCCAACTCGCGCGCGATATCAAGACAGTCATCAAAGTTGCCATCCACCTGGAGGACGTGAGAGTTGTGAGCCACAGCTTGGCTCAGTTTGCCCATCGAAATCTTGCCATCTGGCACCAACACCGCCGAGGCCATGCCGCCGTAGGTGGCATAAGCCGCAGCAGAGGCTGACGTGTTACCCGTCGAGGCACACACCACCACCTTGGCGCCGTGTTCTTTCGCTTTGGAGACCGCCATCGTCATGCCCCGGTCTTTGAACGAGCCGGTGGGGTTCATTCCCTCAAACTTCACAAATACCCGCAGGCCAGTGAGCTCGGAGAGATGGTGGGCTTCAATCAGTGGGGTGCCACCCTCACCAAGGGTGACCACAGGGGTGGCCTTACTGACATCGAGGCGGTCGGCATATTCGTGGATCACTCCGCGCCACTGCCTGGAACCCCTGGCGTGCTGGGGACCCAGCGGCCTAGAGCGACCGAAAAGACCGCGTTGGAAGATTGCCATCGACACTATCCCTCTACTCGCAACACGCTGGTGACCTTCACAACGACTGGATTTTTCTCCAACGCAGCCACGGTGTCGTGGCCACTCGCTTCTGGAGCGCGGTGCGTTTGAATGACCAGCGTAGCGGTCTCATCTTCGCCCGTAGCGCTCTGGTGGAGCGTTTCCACGGATACTGCGTTGTCGCTGAACACCTTCGCAATCGCCGCCAAAACACCGGGCTGATCCTTGACCACGAGGCTCACTTGAAGCCGGCTGGTAACTCTCTCGAGAGGAACGCTGGGCAGATCGGCGTGGGTGCTCTCCCCAACGCCTGGACCGCCAACAACGTGGCGCCTCGCAGCAGAGACAATATCTCCAAGAACCGCCGAGGCGGTCTGAAGCCCACCGGCTCCTGCCCCATAGAACATGAGTGGGCCAGCAGCTTCCGCCTCAACGTAGACAGCGTTGTTGGCGCCGTGAGCGGCCGCGAGCGGGTGGGTCCGAGGGATGAGCGTCGGGTGAACGCGGGTGCTGACGCCCTCAACGCCGGTAACCGGGTCAACAAGCCGCTCGCAAATGGCCAGCAATTTGATGACGTGTCCTGAGCGCTTGGCAGCCTCAATCTGGTCAGCACTTACAGCGGCGATTCCCTCCCGGTGCACATCCCCGAGCGGAACAGCGGTGTGGAAGGCAAGGGAGGACAGGATGCACGCTTTTTGTGCGGCGTCGAATCCCTCAATATCGGCAGTTGGGTCAGCCTCCGCATAGCCAAGCCTGGTTGCCTCTGCCAGAGCGTTCTCGAAACTGAGGCCCTTCTGGTCCATCTCATCGAGGATGTAGTTGGTGGTGCCATTCACAATCCCCATGATTTTCGTCACGTGGTCGCCGGCTAGAGAGTCGCGCAGCGGTCGAATAATCGGAATCGCCGCAGCCACGGCTGCTTCGTAATAGAGCTGTGCCCCCACCTGAGTAGCGGCAGCAAACAACTCCGGGCCGTGCTCAGCCAACAATGCCTTGTTGGCGGTGATCACATCGGCACCAGAGTGGAGCGCCTGCAAAATCAGAGAGCGTGCAGGTTCGATTCCACCCATGAGCTCGACAACAATGTCAGCCCCCACAATGAGCGAGGCGGCGTCGGTGGTGAGAAGCTTCTTTGGAATCGGAGCGGAGCGCGGAGCATCGAGCGAGCGAACAGCGACGCCGATGAGTTCCAGGCCTGCGCCTGAGCGCTGTCCCAGCTCGTCGGCGCCATGCAGCAGACGATCGGCGACCTGGGCGCCGACCGTGCCACCACCCAAGACAGCGACGCGAAGATTTCTGTAGTGATCTTTCATGGCTCTACTTTCCTGCCTGTCCGTGGGAGAGACCGCGGTCTCGCCCGAGCACATCCTCGATGGATTCGCCCTCGACCATGAGGCCGTGCGAGCCACCATCCACCCACACCACCGGTGGTCGCCCGACCACGTTGTAATTGCTGGCCAGTGAGTAGCAATAGGAGCCAGTCGCAGCGACCGCGATCAGATCACCGGGTGCCACATCACCGGGTAAGTAATCGGCGTCGACGACGATGTCCCCACTCTCACAGTGTTTGCCCACAACGCGGACCAGGGCTGGCTCCGATTCAGACACTCGGTTCGCAAGACGGGCGCTGTAGTGGGCTCCGTACAGTGCGGGCCTCGCGTTATCGCTCATGCCCCCGTCAACGCTGACATAGGTGCGCACCGCCACCGAGTCATCTTTGGCAGTGACCGACACCGGCTTGACGACCCCAGCGGAATACAGGGTGATTCCGGCGGGGCCAGAGATCACTCGGCCAGGCTCAAAAGCAATGTGTGGCATCGCCACAGTGAGATCTGCTGCCCTCTGCGCGACGTGATCAACAATGGCAGCGACCATCGCCTCTGGCGCTAGCGGGCGATCGGACTCGGTGTAGGCAATGCCAAAACCGCCGCCAAGATTCAGCGTGCCGCGTTCCTTGCCTGCGAACAACTGCGCGTACAGAGCCACCATTCGGCTGGCGGCCTCCAGGAAGCCATCAAGGGCAAAAATCTGCGAGCCAATGTGAGAGTGCAGGCCCACCAATGAAAGCCCTGGCATCGACGCAATCTCGCCAGCCAGCACCGCGACTTCAGGCACGGACAGTCCGAACTTCTGATCTTCGCGAGCGGTGGCCAAATAATCGTGAGTGTCGGCGTGAACACCGGTGTTCACCCGAATCATCACGCTCTGGACGACACCAAGCTCGGTTGCAATTCCACTAATGCGCTGCGCTTCAATCGGTGCATCGATGACGATGCACCCAACCCCCGCGGAGATCGCGCGGTGCAACTCCGCGTGAGACTTGTTGTTGCCCTGGAATTCAATTCGCGCAGGGTCAGCCCCACCGGCAAGCGCAATGGCTAACTCGCCCCCGGTTGCGACGTCAAAGCCAAGGCCCACAGAGTCAAGCCATGAGACCACGTGGCCTGCGATGAAGGACTTGGAGGCGTAGTAGACGCTGCCCTTCA
>JAIOWV010000090.1 GCA_021741945.1 Pontimonas sp. | reverse complement strand
GGTACCGCGCCAGATGGCGTCCTCGCAGAAATTCCACCCACCACCATTGTCAGGAAGTAACCCATGGCTTTCCCTCGCCACCGCGACGCTTCGGGCGTTGAGCCAAGCCCATCGTTTCCAGCTCTCGAGCACGAAGTGCTCGCCTACTGGGCAGCAAGCGACACCTTCCAACGCTCTATCGACAACCGTGCCGGTTGTGAAGAGTGGGTGTTCTACGACGGGCCACCGTTCGCCAATGGCCTGCCGCACTACGGCCACCTGCTCACTGGCTACGCCAAGGACATCTTTCCGAGGTTCCACACGATGCGCGGCAAGCAGGTTCACCGCAGATTCGGCTGGGACACCCACGGCCTCCCTGCTGAGCTTGAGGCTGAGCGTCAACTGGGCATCACGGATAAAAGCCAGATCGAAGCGATGGGCATCGCTGCGTTCAACCAGGCTGCTAAAGATTCGGTCCTTCGCTACACGAAGGAGTGGGAAGAATACGTCACCCGTCAGGCCCGCTGGGTGGACTTTGAGAACGATTACAAGACCCTTGACATCACCTTCATGGAAAGCGTTGTGTGGGCGTTCAAACAGCTCCACGACAAAGGCCTTGCCTACGAGGGCTACCGCGTTTTGCCCTACTGCTGGAGAGACCAGACTCCGCTCAGCAACCACGAACTACGCATGGACGATGACGTCTATAAGCCGAGACAAGATCAATCGGTGACGGTCACGTTCCCTCTCAAGGGAGATCGGGCCACAGAGCTTGGGCTCACCGGTGTGTTGGCCCTCGCCTGGACAACCACCCCCTGGACTCTGCCGACCAACGCCGCCCTGGCAGTGGGGCCAGATATCGATTACGTTGTCGTGCCCTCTGGCCCCCAGTCCGATCGGCCAGACGCCAGCTACCTGATGGCCGGTGACACGCTTGGCGCGTACATCAAAGAGCTTGGCTATGAGGATGTTGCTAGTGCGATGGCCGCTGTAACTCGGACCCTGAAGGGCTCAGAGCTCGGCGATGTTGAGTACGAGCGGGTCTTTGATTACTACTCAGACGTGGAAGCCTGGGACATGGCCAATGCGTGGCGGATTCTCGTGGCTGATTATGTCGCCACAGGCGAGGGCACTGGAATCGTTCACCAAGCCCCCGCTTACGGTGAGGACGACCAGCTGACCTGCCAGGCAGCCGGCATTCCCGTCATTATCTCGGTGGATGATGCTGGGAAGTTCCTTCCGCAGGTGAGCGATGTTGCAGGCCTGCAGGTGTTTGATGCCAACAAGCCATTGACCAAGTTGTTGCGGGATTCTGGCCGGCTTTTTGCCGAGCGCTCCTACAACCACTCCTACCCGCACTGCTGGCGCTGTCGCACCCCGCTGATCTATAAAGCGGTGTCCAGTTGGTTTGTGCGCGTGACCGAGATTCGTGATCGCATGGTTGAACTCAACCAAGACATCACCTGGGTCCCAGGCAACGTCAAGGATGGCCAGTTCGGCAAGTGGCTCTCCAACGCCAGGGACTGGTCAATTTCCAGAAACCGCTACTGGGGCTCACCCATCCCTGTCTGGAAGAGCGATGACCCTGACTATCCGCGACTGGATGTGTATGGCTCTCTTGACGAGCTTGAGCGGGACTTCGGGGTTAGACCGACTGATCTCCACCGCCCAGCCATTGATGAACTCGTCCGTCCGAACCCGGATGACCCCACGGGTAAGTCCATGATGCGTCGAATTCCCGATGTGTTGGACGTGTGGTTCGACTCCGGTTCGATGCCCTTCGCGCAGGTGCACTACCCCTTTGAGAATCAGGACTGGTTCGATTCCCACAACCCGGCTGATTTCATCGTCGAATACATCGGCCAGACCCGTGGCTGGTTCTACACGATGCACGTTTTGGCAACCGCGCTCTTTGACCGGCCCGCGTTCTCTCAAGTAATTTCTCACGGCATCGTTTTGGGCTCGGATGGGCAGAAGATGTCGAAGAGTCTGCGCAACTATCCTGATGTCTCCGAAGTGTTCGAGAGAGATGGCGCGGATGCCATGCGCTGGTTCTTGATGTCGAGCTCCGTGATCCGTGGTGGCAACCTGGTCGTCACCGAAGAGGGCATCCGAGAGGGTGTGCGGCAGTTCTTGTTGCCACTGTGGAGTACGTACTACTTCTTGAGCCTCTACATCGGCGACTACGAGCCACAGTGGCGGACAGATTCACCGAACGTCCTTGATCGCTACATTCTGGCGAAACTGCGAGACGTTATTGAAGAAACGACGAATGACTTCGAGTCGTTAGATAGTCCGATGGCAGCGCAGGCGATTCGTGACTTCACCGACATTTTGACCAACTGGTATGTCCGACGCTCGCGTGAGCGTTTCTGGGATGGCTCAGACCACGACGCGCTAGACACCCTCTACACGGTGCTTGAGACGCTCTCCCGTTTGGCAGCACCGCTGGCACCGCTTGTGACCGAAGAGGTTTGGAGGGGCATCACCGGTGGCGAGAGCGTTCACTTGACCGACTGGCCGGATGCAGCGGCGTTCCCCCAGGACCCCGAGCTCGTGTCTGCAATGGATGCGGTTCGTGAGGTCGCGTCCGCAGGGCTCGCTCTGCGCAAAGCACACGGTCTTCGGGTGCGCTTGCCGCTCTCAAGCTTGACCGTGGTCACCACGGGCGTGGAGGCGCTCGGGGACTTTGTCGACATCATTTCCAGTGAACTCAATGTGAAGAGCGTGGACATGGTGGCCTTTGACAAGGACCAGGCCGAGCGATTCGGTATCGGTCGCAAGCTTTCCCCGAACGCCAGAACGCTCGGCCCTCGGGTTGGCGGTCAGGTTCAGGACATCATCCGTGAAGCCAAAGCCGGCAACTGGCGCGAGGTCGAGGGTGTGGTCACCGTGGGGGAGCAGGAATTGCTGCCAGGTGAATACGAGCTCGAGTTGAGCGCCCCGAGTGATGACATCGCTGTCTCATTCCTTAGCTCAGGCGGTTTTGTGTTGCTAGAGACCACCGTAACGCCGGAGCTTGCCCGAGAGGGTCTCGCCCGGGACTCCATTCGCTGGATTCAACAAGAGCGGAAGAATGCGGGCCTCGAGGTCTCTGACCGGATTGACTTGGTAATTGCCGCTGATCAGGCGGCGCTGCCAGCCCTTGAGGAGCACCGCGACGTGATTGCCGCGGAAACCCTGGCCCTCAGCGTAGAGATTGTGACACTCGAGCAAGGCGTGACTGGCCTGGCTGTGGGAGACGATTCCCAGATAACCGTGAAAGTCTCGCGACGTGACAGCTGACGAATCCAGTGCTGATCGGCGGGACGCCGATGCGGTCTTTAGCGCTCTCGTTGGTCGGCAGGGGGAAGGTCGTCCCGTTCGGCGTTTAGGAGCCACCAGGCGTGCTCTTGAACTACTCGGCGATCCGCAGCGGATGTATGGAGTGATTCATATCGCTGGTACCAATGGCAAAACCTCCACCGCGAGAATCACCGAGAGCCTGCTTCGAGCTCACGGGCTTCGCACTGGTCTCATGACCTCACCGCATCTGCATCGCGTGAACGAGCGCATCGTGATTGATGGCGAGCAGATCTCGGACCGCATGCTTGCCGATAACTGGGCTGACGTTGAACCCTTCATCGCCATGGTGGATGCTGAACTCATCGCGAACGGTGAGCCACCGCTGTCGTACTTTGAGGCCCTCACAGTCCTGACCTTTGCGTGTTTTGCTGATGCCCCAGTCGATGTTGCCGTTGTGGAGGCTGGAATGGGTGGGGAATGGGATTCGACCAACGTCGCAGACGGCGACGTTGCCGTGCTCACACCCATTGCGATGGATCACGTTGAACACCTGGGTCCCACACTGCGCGATATTGCCAGAACCAAGTCCGGCATCATCAAGCCTGCAAGCAGGGTGGTTTCGGCGCTCCAGTCGGATGAAGCCTGGGACGAGATTGTCACTGCCTGCACACGATTTGAAGCGCCCTTAGCAGTCCTGGATCGGGACTTCTTCCTGACGAGCGCTGAGCCTGCTGTCGGTGGCCAACTGCTCTCAGTGTCCGGACTTGCCGGCCAATACCGGGACCTGTTTTTGCCACTCCTTGGCGACCACCAAGCCTCGAATGCCGCGCTGGCCATTGCCGCGGTGGAATCATTCCTCGGCAGCGGCACGCTTCCGATGGGTGCTGAGGTGGTGGAAGAAGGCATTGCACTGGCGAGTAGCCCCGGTCGGATGCAGATCATTAGATCGCACCCGACCATTCTTGTTGACGCAGCGCACAACCCTCACGGGGCAGAGTCACTGACTCGGGCGTTGATGACCTCGTTTAGTTTCGACAAAGTCATCTGCGTTCTAGGGATCCTGCAGGAGAAAGATGTTGCCGGCATTGTCGAGGCCCTAGATCCTGTGGTTGATCATTTTGTGGTGACACAATCGCAATCTGACCGAGCCCTCTCGGTGGCGGACCTGGCCGACATCGTCGCTGAAATCGCTGGGCCCGACCGTGTTGATGCCAGGCCCACCTCAGATGAAGCCATGTCGAGGGCTCTCGATCTTGCGGGCACCGAAGGTGGGGTTGTGGTGACGGGCTCCATCACTCTTGTTGCAGAAGTTGTCGAGAGGAGCGCTTAGATGGCCAGGCCTCGGAGAGATAAGTCAGCGACGGAGTCCCTGTTGCAGATCGCCGTGGGTCTTGAGATCGCGCTGGTGTTCTTTGGTGCACTGGCACTCAATGGCCTGCGGCTATACCCCGGAGTTGTTGTGCTGGTGGGGTCCTTGGTCGCAACGGTAGTTCTTCTCGTTCTCTACCGAGTTGTTGCTTATCCGGCAGGCCGGATATTTGGCCACGTGGTGCAGTTAGCGCTTCTTGGCACGTTCTTCTGGGATGTCGTCATGGGAATCTCTGCCGTGGTGATGGTGGGGTTCTGGATATTCGGCGCCATCCGTGGCCCTCAATTGGATCGACTGTCTTCGGACTAAACTCGAGTGACCACCCGAGGGAGAAATATGTCAACGCTTGAAGAAACGCTCGTTTTGATTAAGCCAGATGGCGTTGCTCGCAACCTCACCGGCGAAATCCTTGCCCGCATTGAGGCCAAGGGTTATCAGCTTGTTGATATCCGCATGGTGGAGCCAAACCGGGACCTGTTGAGCGCACACTACGCAGAGCACCAGGGCAAGCCGTTTTATGAGCCACTCGTGGCCTTCATGGAGTCGGGTCCCGTCGTTGCTCTGCGCATCTCGGGCCACCGCGTCATTGAGGGCATCCGTTCACTCTGCGGCCAAACCGATCCCACCACAGCAGCCCCTGGCACCATTCGGGGCGAC
>JAIOWV010000089.1 GCA_021741945.1 Pontimonas sp. | reverse complement strand
TGGGTGAAGGACACCTTGCCACCGCGGGTTCGCCGCAGGTGATTGTTGATCACGATGCGGTTGTCAATCATCAGCTTCGCGGGAACTGTGCGAACACTGGTGGCGGTGGGGGCCTGAAGGCTTTGGTCCATGTTCGCGGCCCAAGCTTTGGCCATGCCCTTGAGGGGGGCGACAGTGTCGCTCGCTTCGGCCTCTTCGGAGGGGTCGACGATGGGAATCGATGTGGTCGTCAGTGTGGGCGCTTCGGCGGGAATCGGCTGTTCTTTAGGCGCAATCGAGGTCGTCTTGGCGATTGGCGCTGTGATGGGTGCGACATCCTCAGCTGGGGCGGTTGCCGGGGCCTGCGGAACAGAAACACCGGATTGAGCCGCTCTGGACTCGAAGAGTGGCCACCAGCTTTTTTCTACGAGCTGGGGGTCCTTTTGATAGAGACTCCAGAGTTCATCGACCAACCATTCGTTGGCTCCGAATTCGACAGAGGCATCGGTGGATGTTCCTACAGTGTCGCTCTCTGACACGCGCTCCTGCTCACTCTCAGCTCCGACCAATTGCTGAGCAAAGCCTACCGGGTCTGTGGCCGGGTTCCTGGCAGCCGTAGCCGGTCTCGAGGTTGCCTGCTAGCCTGTCAGAGCAATGCACAAGAACTCTTCTGAGCGCTCCGAACCCAGTCATAAACCCTGGGGCACCCGTGTTGGGGGTGCCCGGTGAATCCTGACCTTATTCTCTTCGGTGTTGGCGTCCTGTTGGCGCTTGGCACCGGAGTCTTCGTTGGTAGCGAGTTCGCACTTCTGAATCTCGATCGTGCCGATCTTGAGAGTCGCAGTGCGCGCGGTGAAAAAGGCAATCGCATCACCATTGCAGCACTAAAGCGCACCTCCACTCACCTCTCCAGTGCGCAACTGGGTATCACCCTGACCACCTTGCTCACCGGATACACGATGGAGCCGGCGATTTCGTCGATGCTCTCGGGGCCGCTCACCGAGGCTGGCCTCGATGAGGACTTTGTGCGCCCCGTGGGCGCGGTGGCGGGAATTCTCATCGCCACCACAATCTCCATGATTTTTGGCGAATTGGTACCGAAGAACTACGCCCTTGCCGTTCCTCGGCAGACAGCCCGTGTTCTCGTTCCGTTGCAGGTGGCGTTCACCTGGGTCTTTAGCCCCTTCATCGCGGTGCTAAATGGAAGCGCTAACCGGATCCTCCGCGCCATGGGCATTGAACCCAAGGAAGAACTCTCGGCTGCCAGAACGGCCGATGAGCTCTCGAGCCTCGTGCAGCGCTCCGCGCTGCAGGGCTTGCTGGAGGATGACACTGCGACGCTGCTGTCGCGGACCATTGAGTTCTCGCAACGCAATGCGATTGACGTGATGACCCCTCGCACCAAGGTCGAGAGTGTTCACCGCAGTGACACCGCCAACGATGTCATTGAGTTAGCCCGTCGAACCGGGTATTCCCGCTTCCCGGCAATCGATGAATCGATTGATGACATTCGGGGTGTTGTGCATGTGAAGCAGGCGGTGGCAGTGCCGAGCGAAAAGCGTGACGAAGTGCCGGTTTCTGCGCTCCAATCTGACGTGATTCGGGTTCCGGAGACCATGCCGCTGGACTTGCTGCTGACGGAGCTTCGTGGCCGTGGTTACCAGGTGGCGATTGTGGTGGACGAATACGGCGGTACCTCGGGTATTGCCACCCTGGAGGACCTGGTCGAGGAACTGATTGGTGAAGTTGCCGATGAGCATGACCGGGCTCCCCTCGATGTCGTTCGTGCCAGGGACTGGTTCACCTTCCCCGCCCAATTGCGCCCCGACGAGCTGGAGGAGCGCACCGGGGTTGCGGTCCCGGAAAGTGGCCACTACGAGACGGTCGCTGGATTCATCCTGGAGGGCTTGGGCAGGATGGCAGAGGTCGGGGACACCATCACCATTGAGACCGGCGAATTCCGAGTGGAGCGCATGGAAGGCCGCCGGATTGATCGCGTGCGGTTCACTCCTAGCGTGAGTGCGGAGCAGGTGACGCTGCTATGAGCGACTGGGCTGGATTGGCATGGTTAGTGGTGTTGCTCGCTGGTAACGCATTCTTTGTGGGCGCCGAGTTCGCCGTCATTGCGGCTAAGCGCTCCCAGATTGAGCCTTTGGCTGCCGCTGGAAAGAAGGGTGCAAAAACATCGCTTTACGCGATGGAGCACGCGACACTGATGTTGGCAACCTCGCAGCTTGGCATCACGGTGTGTTCGCTTCTGATTCTTTTGGTCTCTGAGCCTGCCGTTCACCACCTGCTCGAAGGCCCCCTCGGAGCACTCGGTGTTCCCGATAACTGGGTGAGTGTGGTGGCCTTCATCATGGCGCTCTTGATCGTGACCTACCTACACGTCGTCTTTGGCGAGATGGTTCCCAAAAACATCTCGTTCTCACTGCCCGATAAAGCCGTGTTGTTCTTGGCGCCCCCTCTGGTCTTTGTCTCCAGGGTTATCTCGCCGATTATTCGAAGCCTGAACGCTATCGCCAATGGTTTCCTGCGGATGACCGGCGTTGAGCCCAAAGCCGAAGCTGTCAGTGCGTACACGCTCGATGAGGTGGCAACGATCGTTGCTGAGTCCACGAAGACCGGAATGCTTTCCGATCATTCCGGAGCGCTCACCGCCGCTTTTGAGTTCACGACCAAAGTCGTCGGCGACGTGACGATTGCCCTACCAAACCTGGTCACCCTGCCAGAGGATGCGACCCCAGCGGATGTCCACCAAGCGGTGGCGCAGAGGGGCTTCAGTCGCTACGTGCTTATCGATGAGGCCGGCGAGCCCACAGGCTACGTTCACATCAAGGATGTGCTCGATGGCGCAGATATCGATAGCGACTACCCGGTTCCTCCTCGCAGAATTCGATCTCTGGTTACGCTGCGCGATTCGGTTGACTTAGAGGACGCTCTTGCCACCCTCCGCCAAACCGGCGCCCATGTGGCCAAGGTCGTCGCCCCGGATGGCGGCACCAGAGGCGTGCTGTTCCTCGAGGACATCATTGAAGAACTCGTGGGTGAAGTGAGGGACGCCACCACCCGTCACTAACATGGTGTGAACCATACGGAGAGCGGGGACAACCGGGTGTCAGACACCGTTGTAGTCATTGGTGAGGCCCTGATGGACTGTGTCGTCGGGCCATCAGGTGAGCCACTCCGCGAGGTTCCAGGCGGTAGCCCCATGAACGTCGCCATTGGGCTCGGGCGCTTGGGGCACTCGGCTCTCTTGGCAGCCCGTGTGGGTTCAGATTCCCGGGGTCAGGCCATTTCCTCTCACGTCAAGGGCAGCGATGTCTCGCTGATTGCCGAGAGCGCGGGGCTTGAGTACACCTCAACGGCGACAGCACATCTTGCAGAGGATGGTTCAGCAAGTTACGAGTTCGATCTGGTCTGGGATTTGGAGCCCTCGATGGTTCCTGAAGCCCCCTACTTGCACGTCCACGCCGGCTCTATTGCCTGCACGCTCCAACCAGGAGCCAACGCTGTCGTGGAGATAGTGAAGCGCTCGCGCGCTGCGGGCGCGAGCATCAGCTATGACCCGAACGTGAGACCCCACATCATGGGCTCCGCCAGCGACGCTGTGTCACAGATCGAGGCGATGATCGCGCTGTCGGATCTCGTGAAGGCAAGTGACGAGGATGCGGAATGGCTCTATCCAGAGCTCTCGTTGGATGAAGTGGCAGCGCGGTGGCGGGGGCTCGGAGCAACCCTGGTCGTGATCACCCGGGGCGCTGAGGGCGCCACGGTGTGGAGTGCCGATCGCACACTGTCTTTCCCCACCCACGCGAAGACTGTCGTTGACACGATTGGTGCGGGCGACACTGTGATGGCGGGGCTCATTGGGGCGCTTGCGACCAGATCACTACTCGGTAGTGCTGGTGCACAGAGCTGGACCACACTCTCAGAGAACGACCTGGCTGAGGTTGTTACCTTTGCCCTAAGGGCAGCGGCAATCACCGTGTCCCGTGCTGGTGCGGATTTACCGACACTGGCCGATCTGAAAGGCGCCAACTGATGGCCGAACCGATTGCTGTTGACCACACGTTCCTCCGAGGCTGGGTGCGAGCACCACAGCCCGAAGACCACAAGTATTCGAGGGGCGTTCTGGCGTTGGTGACAGGAAGCTCCGCCTATCCCGGTGCCGCGTTGATTGGTGTCGAGGCCGCGGTGAAAACGGGCGTTGGAATGGTTCGCTATTCCGGGCCGGAAGGTGTCGCCCAGATGGTGATCACCCAGCACCCCGAAGTAGTTATTGCACCGGGCAGCGCGGACGCTGTGGTCGTCGGCAGTGGGATGGGCTCACCGATTGATGACGAGACTCGTGCCCGCGTCACTGCTGCTTTTGGGCAGGGAATACCGAGCGTCGTCGATGCCGGTGCCCTCGAACTAGTGGAAAATTTTGGCCCCCTCACGGTGCTCACCCCTCACCACGGGGAGCTCGAGGCGCTCCTTGAGCGCCTCGGTATCCAAGCAGGTTCCACCGACCGTGAGAGCGCGCAGAAGCTTGCGAAGAAGCTATCTATGACGGTGGTTGTGAAGGGATCTAATGGTGCTGTGGTTGACGGTCATGGGGGTGTCTGGGAATTGCCTAGGGCAACGCCATGGTTGGCAACCGCTGGAACCGGCGACGCGCTTGCCGGCATCCTCGGTGCGCTTTTGGCCGCGTGGCAGGAGCGCCTCCACGAGTCTCCCGAGCTCCTTGGCGAAGCCGTTGCTGCGGGTGCGCTGATTCACCAGATTGCAGCGGCGAGGGCCTCAGCCAGGGCCGTCGGCGATGCCGATAGCCCCACGGGTGGGCCGTTCAGTGTCATGGATGTCTGTCGGGAAATTCCGGCAGTCATCGGCGACGCTCTTACCTCGTGGGCGTAGCCAAGAGAGCTGCAATCGAGGCGCCAACGCGCTCGGATTCGATCAAGAACCCATCGTGGCCATAGGGCGTTCCTAGCACTTCCGGAACAGGCCCGCTGAGGCAACCTGCAATGTGACGAGCGAGATCTTCCTGCTGGCTCAGTGGGAAGAGGCGGTCGCTATCGACCCCGAGCACCAGAGTGGGCAGTGTTAGTTGTCCCAACACAGCAGCTAAATCGCCACGGTCACGGGTCACATCGTGGGAGTTCATGGCTCCGACCAGGCTCATGTAACTGTTTGCGTCGAATCGACGGGTGAACTTGTTGCCGTGGAAATCCAAGTAGCTCTCCACAGCGAATCTGCCGTTGTCGCCAAGCGGAGACACCTTGCTCTGCCAGGTTCTTTCAAATCGCTCGTTCAGCTCTGAGGGGGACCGGTA
>JAIOWV010000088.1 GCA_021741945.1 Pontimonas sp. | reverse complement strand
CACCCGACCATTCTCACACTCCCCTGGTTAGGCTGGTCACCACCGACCAGAAAGGCTCTGCGCGTGGCGTCGAAAGAACAGTTCGTCCATGACGCACTTGCTGGCGTCATGGACCCCGAACTCCGTCGCCCCATCACGGAACTCGGCATGGTCGAGAGCGTGAGTGTCGATGGTGACTCCATCACAGCGACCGTTCTCTTGACCATCGTTGGTTGCCCAGCAGCCGATCTCATTGAACGAAGTGTCCGAGCCGCCCTCGAGGCAGTGGCCGAAGGCCGCACCGTCTCACTCACCATCGGTGTGATGTCGTCCGAGCAACGCGGCGCCCTGATTTCCCAGCTCACCGCCGGTAAATCAGGCGGAAACCCATTTACCCCCGATGCGCTCACCCGCGTCATCGCGGTCACCAGCGGCAAAGGCGGGGTGGGAAAGTCCAGCGTCACGGCAAATCTTGCCGCTCAGACTGCGGCGATGGGCTTCCGAGTCGGCATCATCGATGCCGACGTGTTTGGTTTCTCGATCCCGGGTCTGCTCGGCATCGAGGGCACTAAGCCAACACGTATTGACGCTCTCATGTTGCCCCCGGTCGCGCACAACATGAAGGTGATCTCGATTGGCATGTTTGTGAATCCCGATCAGGCCGTAGCCTGGCGGGGCCCGCTACTGCACCGCACCATCGAACAGTTCCTCACCGATGTGCACTTTGGCGACCTGGACTTCCTCTTCCTCGATCTGCCACCTGGCACGGGAGATGTCGCCCTCAGCGTTGGGCAACTGTTGCCCCACGCTGAGGTAGTCGTGGTGACCACCCCCCAGGCCGCAGCAGCCGAGGTTGCCTGGCGCTCGGCAGAGGTTGCCAAACAAACCGGCCAAAGCGTTCTTGGTGTCATTGAAAACATGACCGCCACAACACTGCCCGATGGAACCGTGCTCGATGTTTTTGGATCAGGAGGTGGCGCTGCCACCGCTCACCGTCTGGGGGCTCCGCTTTTGGGGAGTGTGCCGCTCTCCAGGGCTCTCCGTGAGGCTGGTGACGAGGGGGTTCCTCTGGTGATTGGCCACCCGGAAGATCCAGCCGCCGAAGTCCTGCGCTTAGTTACCCAGGCCATCGTCACCGGCGGAGCCAGCAAAGTGGGCGTAAAACTGCCGGTCGCTAGTCGTTAGGTCAGATCGGGGTCAAAGGGGGCGGGCTTGCCCGCGCCGCTCAATCTCTTGCGGCGCTGGTAAGCCGATTCGATGACAACCGGCTCAGGGTCTGCTTCAGATTTGGCAGCGGGGTCCTCTTTCAGAGCCTCTCGGATGATGCGCCTGGGGTCATACTGCCTGGGGTCCAACTTCTTCCAGTCCATGTCATCGAAATCTGGGCCCAGTTCATCGCGCATGCGCTCTTTGGCGCCAGAGGCCATATCGCGCAGCTGTCGGATCAAACGCCCCAGCTGCGCCGAGTAGGCGGGGAGACGATCCGGCCCAATTAAAAACAGCGCGATGATCCCAATGAGGAGCAACTTTTCAATCGTGAGGCCGAATGACACCCCACCACAATAACCCTCTGGGCCTAGGGCGCGCCCTAGGCTACAAATACGGGGACCCCCGGCACCAGAGACGAGGTCACATGTCAGACAAAGAACTGAGCTGGCGCTTTGTCGAAGAGCGCGTTGAGGAGGACGTCGACATCGAACGCGCCAGGCGAACCTCTCTCGAGCACGGAGTAGACCCCATCACGGCGAGCGCCGGCGAATACATCGCCACCATTGCGATGTCGATTAATGCAACCAGCATCATCGAGATCGGCACTGGGTTAGGTGTGGGGACACTGTGGCTGGCTCAGGCCTGTCCCGATGCCCACATCACCACGATTGATTCTGAGATGGATCACCACGCGACTGTTCGTGAACTGCTCCAAGACGCCGAAATCCCTGCCTCTCGTGTGCGCCTCATTACCGAGAAAGCCCTCGATGTGTTGCCCAAGATGAATGAGGCCAGCTATGACCTCATCGTCATCGATGCTGACTTTCAGAACGTGCAGGCCTATGTCGACCAGGCCATCACCCTGGTTCGACCCCGCGGGAGTGTCATTGTCGCGGGTGTGCTGGGTGATGACCTGGTGGCAGACCCGGCACAGCGCGATGACAAGACATCGGCATACCGATGGCTACTCAAGGCTTTAGAAGACCGTGATGACGTTGTTCACACGGTGAACTTGATTGGCGATGGGCTCGTCCACATCGTCAAACGTCCGGCGTAAGGCCCGGCGAACTACTTTCCGCCGAGTGCTCCAGCGAGCTGGTCGTGCAACTCGCGTGCTTCCTCATCGTTGACGGAGACAACCAAGCGTCCGCCACCCTCGAGAGGGACTTTGACGATAATGAGTCGGCCTTCTTTGACAGCCTCCATGGGTCCATCGCCGGTTCTGGGCTTCATTGCGGCCATAACAGGACTCTCCTCAAGGATTTGCTCTAAAACACCATTATCCCCCAGAGTGAGGGCTTAAGAAAATCGGCTGTGAGCTACTTCCCACCAAGCCACGACGATAACGATGCGAAAACCTCGTCAACCTGGGCCAATTCGACCCTTTCGTCATCGGCGTGAGCCAGTGATGGATCACCAGGCCCGTAGTTCACAGCCGGGATCCCCCACTCACTAAAACGGGCCACGTCGGTCCAGCCATACTTGGGCCCAACGGCAATCCCAAGCGCGCTCACAAACTCCCCAGAAAGTGGTTGCGATAAGCCAGGTTTCGCAGCCGCTGCCTGGTCCACCACAGCAACGCTCAACCCCTCAAAGACCCCAGTGACATGATCGATCGCCTCGGCGATCGATTTGTCAGGGGCAAATCGATAATTGACGGTCACTGTGCAGAGATCTGGAATCACATTGCCAGCCACCCCGCCACTAATACCGACGGCGTTCAGACCCTCCCGATACACAAGCCCGTCAACGTCAACCTCCGCAGGGGAATACGACTCCAGGCGAGCAAGGATGGCAGACGCCTCGTGAATGGCGTTCTTACCCATCCACGAGCGCGCTGAGTGTGCCCGGACACCCACAGTGCTCACTTCCACACGCAATGTGCCATTACACCCCGCCTCGATTGCCCCGTTTGTAGGCTCCCCCACAATGGCCAGGTCGCCTCGAACCCACTCGGGGTGAGCCAAGCCAAAAAGACCAAGCCCGTTCTTGGTGGCCTCGACCTCCTCGTTGTCATAAAAAATCCAGGTCACATCGTGAAGGGGTTCTGCAAGCTCGAGGGCCAGCCTGAGACCAACGGCAACACCGGCCTTCATGTCAACGCTTCCACGCCCCCACAACCAGCCCTCCCTCTCCTCGGAGGGCAAATTGTTGTGAGCTGGGACAGTGTCGATGTGGCCAGCCCAGATCACGCGCCGTGCGCGATGGAGGTTCGTCCTCGCTGCAACAGTGTTGCCAAAGCGCAGAACCTCGAGATGAGACACGCTGGACAGAGCAGCCTCAATGGCATCTGCCAATGAGGCCTCAGCCCCGGAGGGGCTCTCGCTGTCCACCAGAGCCTTCAGTAGCTCGCGAAGCGGCGCGCCCACGGGCAACGCAACGCTGGAAGCCGACATGGCCTCAAGTGTAACCGGGGTGGCACTGCCTATACCCTGGTCTCATGAGTGAAAACGCCACCACCGCGTGGGGTTATGGCATCGCCACCATTGACACCGCGACCAATACGGTGCTGGACACGTGGTTCCCAGACCCTCACCTTGGAGCGCCACCAGCAAATTTTGATCCTCACCTCATCCCGAGCTCCCTTGGCCACCTAGAAGGCGACGACGCCACTCGCGGTGTCCACCTGATGGGTGTCACGACGCTCAGTGATCTCACCCAGCCGCCAACCTCCACCTCGGACGCTTATTTGCGCTTGCACCTGTTGAGCCGCTGCCTGGTCCAACCCAACTCGATGAATCTTGAGGGCATTTTTGGAATTCTTCCCCTAGTTGCCTTCACCAACCGAGGACCCGTATCGCCAGATTTCTATGACGAACACCGCATGGCGATGCAGCGGGCGGGAATCGTGATTCAGAGCCTGGATCGATTCCCGCCGCTTCTGGGCTACGTCACCCCGCCCAGGGTTCGCATCGCAGATGCAGCGCGGGTTCGGCTGGGGGCTCACCTCTCGCCTGGAACCACCGTCATGCACGAGGGCTTTGTGAACTTTAACGCCGGGACCCTTGGCGCCTCGATGGTGGAGGGTCGCATTTCCCAGGGCGTTGTCGTTGGCGATGGCACCGACATTGGTGGCGGTGCGTCCATCATGGGAACACTCTCCGGTGGGGGGCAAGAAGTCATTTCTCTCGGCAAACGGTGCCTGCTTGGTGCGAACGCAGGCATTGGCATCTCCCTTGGAGATGACTGTGTCGTTGAAGCAGGCCTGTATGTCACAGCTGGCACCAAAGTGACCGTTATTGCCGATGGGCAGACCACTCAGACCAAGGCATCAGCACTGAGCGGCCAACCAGGCCTTCTTTATCGTCGAAACTCCATGACCGGAGCGGTTGAAGTTCTTCCCCGCGATGGTCATGGCGTGAGCCTCAACGAGGCTCTGCACTCCTAGCGACTGGAGAGTGACTAGTCGAACCGGACGGCCCGTGCTGGCGAATGGTCACGAACCTCATCGAAAATCTCAATGTCCTGAGCTGTGAGGCCGACTTCGCGCCCAATTTTCTGGAGAGTCGCCGCTAAGCCGATAACCGGTTCGGCATTAGCCTCAGGTTGCCTACCATCTTCGCTAATCAGCGCTTCGGCCAATCTCTAGCTGCCGGGCCAACATAGAGCTGCTGAGGACGGCCAATCTTGGTGCCATCGTCCTCATTCATTTCCCGCCAGTGCGCAATCCAGCCTGGAAGACGGCCAATAGCGAAGAGGACAGTGAACATGCGGGTCGGGAAACCCATCGCCTTATAAATCACGCCAGTATAGAAATCGACGTTGGGATAGAGCTTCCGCTCAATGAAGTAGTCATCAGCCAAGGCGATCTCTTCGAGCTCCTTGGCAATACCAAGGAGCTCGTCCTTGATTCCTAATTGCCCAAGGACAGCGTCGGCGCTTTCCTTGACCAGGCGGGCCCTGGGGTCGTAGTTCTTATAAATCCGGTGGCCAAAGCCCATGAGGCGAATGCCATCCTCTTTCGCCTTTACTCGCTCAACAAAGCGCTTTACGCCCTGGCCCGAGTCACGAATCTCAGCCAACATCGTCAACACGGCTTCGTTGGCACCACCGTGCAGGGGACCAGACAACGCATTGATGCCGGCGGACACTGAGGCAAACAGGTTTGCCCCAGTGGAGCCCACCATCCGAACGGTTGACGTTGAGGCATTCTGCTCGTGGTCTTCGTGGAGAATCAGG
>JAIOWV010000087.1 GCA_021741945.1 Pontimonas sp. | reverse complement strand
GGGTGGTCACGTCGACGTGCTTCCCCCAACCCCTTCGTATATCGAGGTCGAGTTGGACAAGTTGCAGAGCGTTCTGGTGCGTCGTCCGAAGCGCGCCGAGGTCCCCGTGACCTGTGAAGTGCAGCTGGTCGTCGAGTACTACGCGGCCCGCTAGAAAACCTCTACTGTGGTGGGGGAGCTTACGCTTCCCCACCACAGTGTTTTTCGGGCCTGGGTGAGGATGGTGAAGGAGGACATATGGGTCGGTTCATTACCGCTCTTGTGGGAGTCATAGCTGGGTTCGTGCTTGCTCATGTTGTCAACCAAACCCCCGAAGGAAGAGCACTCTTCGGGCGCGCACGTGCAACGCTGTCCTCCTTCGTGGAGGGTTTCAAGCAGTCGTACCGCGGTTGACGTAGCGAGGGCTAGAAGAGGGATTTATGGAAACCGCAGACATTCAGCGCCGCTGGCTCACGTACTTTGGTGATCGTGGACACACCGTTGTCCCCTCAGCCTCTTTGGTGAGCGATGACCCCACGCTGATGTTTACCGTTGCGGGCATGGTGCCCTTCATTCCCTATCTGACCGGCGTGGTCCCAGCCCCGTACCCCAGGGCAACAAGCGTGCAGAAGTGCATCCGCACCCTCGACATCGAAGAGGTCGGCAAAACAACCCGTCACGGGACGTTCTTCCAGATGAACGGCAATTTCTCGTTCGGAGACTATTTCAAGCAGGGCGCTATCGAGTTCGCCTGGGAGCTTCTGACGATGTCGGAGTCCGATGGTGGGTTGGGATTTGACGAGAGCAAGCTGTGGGTCACTGTCTATGAGGACGATGACGAAGCCGCCGGTATCTGGAAATCCGTTGCTGGTCTCCCGGAATCCCGGATCCAGCGCATGGGACGCGAAGACAACTACTGGTCGACAGGCCAGCCTGGCCCTGCTGGCCCCTGTTCGGAGATCTACTTCGACCGGGGCGCGGAATATGGCCCAGATGGCGGCCCAGCCGTGGACGACACCAGGTATATCGAAATCTGGAACCTCGTGTTCATGCAGTACCTCATTGACAATGTGCGCAGCAAGGTCGACTTCGACATCGTGGGGGAGCTGCCCCAAAAGAACATCGACACCGGTATGGGCATGGAGCGCGTCGCGTTTCTGAAGCAGGGTGTCGCCAACATGTACGAAATTGACCAGGTGCGCCCCGTCCTCGACAAGGCAGGTGAGCTCTCTGGGCGCCGCTACGGGGCGAATGTGGAGGATGACGTTCGGATGCGTGTCATCGCTGATCACATCCGATCAGCGTTGATGTTGATGACCGACGGCGTCGTCCCGGCGAATGATGGTCGCGGATACGTGCTGAGACGTCTGCTCCGTCGGAGCATCCGTTCCATGCGACTCCTTGGCTACCACGACCCAAGTTTCCCTGAGCTCTTCCAAGCCTCGAAAGATGCGATGTCTGCGAGCTACCCAGACGTGGCCGCGGAGTTTTCTCGGGTGAGCCAGCTTGCTATCGCAGAGGAAAAATCTTTCCTCAAGACCTTGGAGGCGGGCACTAGCATCGTCGATCTCGCTGTCGCCGACACTGCCGCCAAAGGCGAAAAGTCTCTCTCCGGCGACACCGCCTTCCTTCTGCACGACACGTACGGCTTCCCTATTGATCTCACGCTGGAGATGGCTGCCGAAGCGGGTCTCAGCGTCGACAGAGAGGCCTTTGACACCCTGATGCTCGCACAGCGTGACCGCGCTAAGACTGACGCAAAGTCAAAGAAGAGCACGAGGGCTGATCTCTCTGTCTACGCGGAGTTCCGGGCCTCGGGTGAGACCGTCTTCGCCGGCTATGAACTGCTCGAGCTCGAGTCGAGCATCCTCGGTCTGCTGGTGGACGGAGTGTCCGTCACCCGCGCGGGTGCAGGACAGGTCGTTGAGGTAATTCTTGCGGAGACGCCCCTCTATGCGGAGTCCGGTGGTCAAGTTTCAGATCAGGGTGTCCTTGAAGGGCCCGGATTCCGCGCTGTCGTGTCCGATGTTCAGAAGCCTGTGCCGGGTCTGATTAGCCACACCGTGACAATCGCCGAGGGCGAGATCGGAGTCGGTGACACAGTCAAGGCGGTCGTTGACCCAGTGACGCGCTACGAAGGAGCTCGCGCTCACTCGGCAACCCACTTGATACATGCCGCGCTCCGAGACACCCTCGGTCCCAACGCCACGCAGGCTGGTTCCTTGAATCGCCCCGGATACATGCGACTGGACTTCTCCTGGAACCAAGCCCTCTCGGACGATGCACAATCGGCCATCTCGGAAATCACCAACAACGCGATTCGTGATGACTTAGAGGTATCGACCAGGATTTTGCCTGTCGCGGAAGCGAAGGCAGCGGGTGCTATGGCTTTGTTTGGCGAAAAGTATGGCGACGTCGTTCGTATGGTCGACATTGGTGGTCCGTGGTCAAGGGAACTGTGTGCTGGAACCCACGTCGGCCGATCGTCTCAGATTGGAGTGGTGACGCTCCTTGGAGAGAACTCAGTGAGCTCCACCGCTCGTCGCATTGAGGCACTCGTCGGGAGCGCGGCGGTAGCAGACTTCTCCGTTGAGAAGTCCATTGTCCGGCGCCTTACTCAGCTCCTCAAGACCCCCCGCGAAGACCTACCAGGCCGGATTGAGGACCTTCTTGGTCAGGTTAAGACACTCGAGCGCCAGGTGGCAAAGACTGCCGAAGCAGCAACCGGCGCACTGGCTCCCGAACTGGTGAAGACCGCCGCGGACCTAGCCGGTGTCTCTGTCGTGGCCAAGGTGCTCGCGGAGAGCCTTGGCGCTGATGACATCCGGGTTTTGGCAAACACGGTTCTCTCCGGCCTCGGCGATGCCCCCGCGGCAGTTGTGCTGGGATCCGTTAGTGAGGGCAGGGGAACCATTGTGGTCGCAGCGAACCCTGGAGGAGTCAATGCCGGAGTACACGCTGGCAACCTCGTCAAAACAGCGTCAGCTGTCATGGGTGGTGGCGGTGGCGGTAAACCTGGGCTTGCCCAGGGCGGTGGTCCAGATGGGGCTTCTCTCCCTGCGGCACTGGAGGCCGTAGTAGCGGAGCTGGGGAAGTCCTAGTGAGGCAGGGCATCCGGCTGGGAATCGACGTCGGTCAAGCCCGTGTCGGTGTTGCCCGGTCTGACCCCCAGGGAACTATGGCGGTTCCCGTGATGACATTGCCCAGGGAAAGCGCTCTCGCGGGACTCGCCGAGATTGTGCTGGAGTATGATCCACTCGAGATCGTTGTCGGCCTGCCCATTAACCTCCAGGGACACAGAACGGCCTCGACTGACGATGCCGAGGGTTTTGCCCGAGAGATTGAAGCACTCGGGGTTGCGCCAGTGCGGATGGTGGATGAGCGCTTGAGCACTGTATCCGCCGCAAGTGCCCTGCACAGCGCTGGGAGGTCCTCACGCGAGCATCGCTCGGTGGTGGACCAGGTTGCCGCTGTTATTCTTTTGCAACATGCTTTGGATTCAGAGCGCAGTCAGGGGGTGCCAAGCGGGTACGTGTTAGAACACCCAACATCCCATGACCAATGACGCAGACTTCGATCGTATTTTCAGCACGCTTCCTCCTCTGACCCCGCAACAAAGCGCTGAGGGCTCACCCGCTCGTCGTGAGCTGAGGGAGCAGAAGCCGCCCCGTCAGTCGGGGGGCAGGACCATCTTCGCGATCGTCGCCGCTCTGGTTCTAGTCCTGAGTGGGTCAGGCGTGTGGCTGCTGTGGAACGAATACGGTACGCGCGTAGTTGATTATTTTGCGGCGGAGGAAATTGCGGACTACGAGGGCTCAGGCGCACAACCCGTCATCGACATCGTGGTGGCCCCTGGCGACATTGGAGAGACCGTCGCCAGAAAACTCAGCGACGCGGGTGTCACGGCGTCCTTTGAAGCTGTCTACTCAATCCTGCTGGCCGACACGACGATTGTGTTTCAGCCTGGTACCTATCGATTACTGACGGGAATGTCTGGGGAAGCCGCCATTGCGGCGTTGCTGGATCCAGCCAACCGTTTCGAGGTGAAGTTCACGATTCCAGAGGGTAAGACCCTTGAGCAAGCCATTGAGATAATTTCCAGCGCCTCAGGCCTACCGGTGTCGGACTTCAACGATGCAGTGGCGGATCCCGCCGCGTATGGCATCGATAGTCCCACCGGCACACTCGAGGGGTACCTTTTCCCGGCGACGTACACGTTCGAGCCGGGAGTTACCGCCAGCGAAATCGTGGACCGAATGGTCCGCGAAATGGTGAACCGACTCACCTCCAGCGGTGTTGCGCCAGAGGACTGGCACGAGGTGCTGACGATGGCGGGTCTCATCCAACGCGAAGCCAGATTCGAGCAGGACTTCTACAAGGTGTCCAGGGTCTTCGCGAATCGGCTCGAGGTGGGAATGCCCCTCCAGTCTGATGCCACCGTTACCTATTGGACGGGGCTCTATGACGGAGCTGGCACGTCAGATGCGGACCGGGCTGATGAGGCAAACCCCTATAACACCTACGTGATTTCAGGACTCCCACCAGGCCCCATCTCCCTTCCCGGCGAGCTTGCGATTGACGCCGCGATAAACCCAGTGGAAGGCCCGTGGCTGTACTTCGTGTCGGTCGACCTTCGAACCGGCGAGACTGTCTTCTCCGAGACCTACGCGGCGCACAATCGCGCGAGGGACCAGTGGCTCGAGTGGTGCCGGGCCAGTGAAGAGAACAGTGCCTTCTGTTAGGCCGTGGGCTGCGGTCTGGGGTTCGCCCATTGCCCATTCACTGTCGCCGACCCTGCACGCCACCGCTTACGCGGCGCTTGGTCTGGAGTGGGACTACCGCGCCCATGAGGTGACGGTAGCGACGTTGCCCACCGAATTTGCCTCGGTGGGCGAGGGCGTGAGGGGGCTCTCCTTGACCATGCCGCTCAAAGAGGGCGTCCTTGAAGTAGTGGCGGCCCACGAGACGGTCGTCGATGTTCTGGGTGTTGCTAACACGGTGGTGTTTGGTGCCGAGGGTCCATTCTTGACTAACACCGACCCACTGGGGGTCGAGGGCGCTTTGAAGGACGCCGACGTGGAGGTGGAGACCGCCTGGATTGTGGGTGCCGGTGCAACCGCCCGCTCTGTCGGGTATGCCTTGGCAGCGCGAGGCGTTCGTGACATTGCTCTCGTGGTCCGGGACCTCAGCAGGGCATCAGCCACTGAGGCTGTGCTTCGCCGACTTGGTGTCAACGTGACCGTCGTTCATCATGACAATGTTGCTGAGATGCCCAATCCGGGACTTGTCGTGAACACATTGCCCGGGGGCGCCGAGTTTCCTTTTGCGCCTTCAACGTCCCTTCTGCGCAGCAGTACGCTCTTTGACGTTGCGTACCATCCCTGGCCTTCTGCTGGGGCGTCCCTCTGGCAGGCAGAGGGAGCGCCCGTGATTTCTGGCCTTCCGATGTTGGTTCACCAGGCGCTGCATCAAATTCGGTGGTTCG
>JAIOWV010000086.1 GCA_021741945.1 Pontimonas sp. | reverse complement strand
GTTGTGCGGTGGGCAGCGATGGCGAAGTTGCCGACCTCGCCCAAATCTTGAGTCTCTGAGTAGCGTCCGACTCCGAGTCGTGGGTTATTCAGCACAGTGGCAAGGTCCACCCCCTCAGCAATGGGGCGGACAAAATCCTCCCCAAATCGAGGGATGTACAACGTGGCAAAAGCTTGTCCCTCGCCATCAGCCACGACAACCGGTGGTTCACCAGTATCGGCGCGGCCCTCAGAAGACCCGTATGCCTTTCCGAATGTCCCCTTGTCCGCCTCCTCGGAGAAAGATTGTGATAACTCTGCCCCAGCGGTGTTCTGCTCTGCCCCGACGACGACATCGTTGATGAAGATAAACCACACCCAGAACAAGCCCATCAGGACGCCTGCTGTGATCAGAAGCTCCCCGGTCACACCAAGAATCGCCGATCGCTGGCGCGCACGAGCAGCGCGGCGCTGGGCCAGGCGAGTTTCCACTGCTTTAGTTTAGGCACCGCGAACCTAGCGGTTCCAAAAAAAGGCCAAACAAGTAGACTGTTGCGCATGGCTAAACGATCCAAAGATCCCGTCAGCACGAGTAGCTCCTACGAAGAGAGCAACGACAACCCAGTGTGGTTCAAGCCGGTCATGTTCGGCCTCATGCTCTTTGGCCTCGCCTGGATCTTGACCTACTACATCTCTGGAACCGGATGGCCGATTCCACCGATTGGCGCCTGGAACATTGCCGTGGGCTTTGGCATCATGTTCGTCGGTTTCTTGATGACAACCCGCTGGAAATAACACCCAGCGACTTACACGCGTGTAATTCTCCCCAGTGGGGACAACCTGTGGATAACTCTTAGAGCAGGGCGCCCGCAAAGGTCGCCGCCACGAGACCGACCGCGACGCCCATCAACTGTGTGCGCTCCTGTGAACGCGTTGAATTACCCCTCGTTCGGATGAAAATCCAGGCAACTAGGGCGCCCACGAGAAGCCCCCCAATGTGTGCCTGCCAGGAGATGCCTGGCACCACGAACCCAAGGACCAAGTTCAGTCCCAAAACAATCAGAAGTTGCCTGTTGGCGCCACCGAAAGACCGTTGGATTACAAAAAGCGCGCCGAATAGGCCAAATATGGCGCCGGAGGCGCCTACCACCGCGGCATTGGGCGACAGCCACAGGACCGCGACTGAACCTCCCAATCCCGAGAGGAGGAAGAGCCAGAGAAAACGTCCGCGACCCACCAAACGCTCAACGAGGGTTCCGAGGATGTACAGCGAGTACCCGTTGAAGAGGATATGGAAGATTGACGACGTCGAGTGCACAAACATGGTCGTGATCATCCGCCATGGTTCGAGAGCGGTAATCGGGGGCCAATAGAGCAATAACTGGGTGACAAAACCGCCAGTCAGCCACTGAAGGACGTACACAACCCCAATGATGCCAAGCAACACATAAGTGACTAAGGGACTAAAGTCGACGCCACCCGGCGTCCGACCGAGCAGTCGTCCAGCTATGCCACGGGAACCCCTCGAGCCTGCCTGGTCGGTCTTTCGGCACTCGGGACAGTGCACCCCGACGGGTGCAGGGGTTTGGCAATCGCCACAAATCGTCCTCGCGCACCTTTGGCAGAGAACAAAACTTTCTCGCTTGGGGTGGCGATAACAGAAGTCATCGCTCGAGCCGGATGCGGGCTCCACTAAAGCTCGGTGACGGTGACGCCCGTCATGACAACGTCGGTCAGTGGCCGATCGCTTCCATCCGTGGGCGTTGCCTCAATCGCGCGAACCACGTCCTTGGATGCGTCATCGAGCACAACACCAAAAATCGTGTGGTTCCCCTGTAACCAGGTGGTCGCTGCTGTGGTGATGAAGAACTGGCTGCCGTTAGTTCCCTGGCCGCCACGCTTGCCCGCGTTAGCCATCGCTAAGACGAAAGGCTCGGTGAAATTGAGCTCCGGGTGGATTTCATCATCAAACTGATAACCGGGGCCGCCCATTCCGGTGCCCGTGGGGTCGCCGCCCTGAATCATGAATCCAGGAATAATCCGGTGAAACACAACGTCCGTGTAGAGAGGTCCCTGGCCTGGAGCACCCGTAGTCGGGTGGGTCCACTCCAGGTCCCCGGTGGCAAGACCAACGAAGTTAGCCACGGTCTTTGGTGCGTGGTTTCCCAGAAGCCCAACGGCAATGTCCCCGTGGTTGGTGTGAATAATGGCGGTGTGAGTGTGTGCAGTCATGGTTCTATTCTGTCAGCACCTGGAAAGTAGTGGGCCGTTGACAAGCGCCCCCAGACGTCTCAGAGTTAAGTCTGCGACACTGGAGGCTCACGATCACAAGA
The DNA here is from genome assembly GCA_021741945.1 of Pontimonas sp. GTDB lineage: Bacteria > Actinomycetota > Actinomycetes > Actinomycetales > Microbacteriaceae > Pontimonas. Next base: position 3,172 of record JAIOWV010000086.1, on the reverse strand, counting down.
GGACGCCATGGATTTCGACCGCAAGACTATGCGTGACATCAACAGGTTGGCCCACGAGGCTCAACGGTTGTGGGAAGAACAGCGTGAAGTGCTCAGTCACGCCAAAGACGTCGCACTCGACGCCTCACGTCAGGCTGGCGACGTGGCTCGCAAAGAACTGCTCCCGCGCGCGCGCTCAACCTACAGGAACACAATCGAGCCCAACCTCTCAAGAATTCCGTGGAAGAAAGTTGCCCCGATGCCCAAAAAGTCCTCAAATCCTCTTGTTTACGTTCTGATGGCTATTGGCGCCATCGCGGTGGCAGCCGTGAGCTACGCGGCCTGGCAGACCCTGCGGGCAGACGACGACCTGTGGGTGGAGGAAGACGCCGAATAGTCGTCGGCTCCGGTCATCGTGTCAACGCCTACCCCTCCCTAGACTGACACTATGACTACTCCCCAGAGAGCAATTCTTCTGCCACTCATTGGCCTGTTTGTTGGGTGGGCACTGTTTATGTTTGCGAGCTTTAGCGAACTTTTCGTCCAGCCCGTCTACGACGAAAACGGCTTTTGGGTGAGCGATGGCCCCTCTGTCAGAGCATCTACCTATCTTTACCTCTCAGGAATAGCTGTCTTCTCGATTCTGTCGATGCAGAGCCTCCGCATCACTGCGCGTCATCGGCTCGCGGTTGGTGTTGACGAACCCCTCACCAAGGCTGCCTACAGATTTGCCAATCTCACTGTGATTATTGGCCTCGCTGGGTCGGTGATCTTCGGAATTGCTACTTTCCTCGGCGCCTTTAACCGCTTTGGCGGGGACGAGCCCCTCATCAACCGCCTGCTGGGTGTCTACGCACCCATCGTCATCGCTGCCGCCCTGGTCGTTGTGATCATCTTGGTGGCGTTCGTGTTCCGCACCGACCAGCCTGAGAGCGCCGATTCCCCCAAGGCGGGAATGTCTGACCGACAGAAAGCACTCGGGCTTGGGTACGCAACACCCATCATCGCTGGAGCACTTGCCATCGTCTTCGGGCTAGTTGTCTACGACATCACCGGAACCACGCTGGAGGCGTGGGTCTGGGTCGTCATTCAGGTGATTATTGCCGCGGGCATAATCTTGGGAACCCGCTTTGCCCGTCTGGCGAAAGCTGAGAAACCCGCACCACCAAAACCCCGGACGGCGTGGGCGAGTGGCGCGTGGAATCTCAACTTTGTGCTGTCCATTGTTTTTGGCGCCGTGGTCTCAGTCATGGCCTTCACGTTTGGTGGCATGGCCTTCGAGGAACTCCGCGACTACAACTTTGACTACGTCGGTTGGGAAGTTAAGCCCTTCACACTCGGATGGTTCCTCGGTGACTTCGCTCCAGCTTTGGTCCTGATCTTCCTGGTGACTATTGGCCTTTACGCGACGATCACCGAGCGTCACCGTGCACCAGAGGGAACGAGCTAGAGGGTCTCTGGAATCTCTTCAGACTTCTGCGGCTGCTGCTGGCCGCGCTTGGATTTCCGGACATAGGCCTCGCGGCGTCGTGAAGCGAGGTAGCTACCAATGGCGACCAGAGGAAGCCCCACCACCATTCCCAGCGTTAGCGGTTCTGACAGGAAGACCACACCAAGCAGTAGCGCTACAGCCAGGTTCACGTAAGTCAGAAGGCTTGCTCTGGCGGGACCAATTTCCCTAATCAAACTAAAGAAGAGCACAAACGCGAGCGCAGAACAGGCCAGCCCCAGAACAAATACGGATCCCCAGGCTTCGAGCGAAGGTCCCTGAGCAATATCGGCCGGGAGCGTGAAAGCAGCGAAAGGCGCGTAAATGACGGTCACCATCGTCAGCGACACTGCGATGACGCCAAGAGTGGGGACATCGGCTGGCATCCGATTGGCAACAATCGGTGCCACTGCGTAGCCCACCGCTGCCGCCAGAACCATCAAGACAGGCGTAAGGCCCACCAGACCGGAGAACACATCGAGGCCCACCAGGGACAGAACCCCGGAAAACCCAATCACAAGACCCAGGACGGTAATCGGGTGCCAGGCCGACCTGTCACCGAGCAGTCCCACGAAGAACGCAGCAATAAACGGCACGGAGGTAATCAAGAGCCCAGCGAGACTGGAAGAGATTTCTCGTTCAGCCTCGGTAATGAGCCACCAAGGCCCCACCATCTCGAGCACGGCAAAGGCCAAGACTGCCGGCCATGCTTGTAGAGTCCGCCGAAGCATGCCCTTGCGCAAAGCAATGGGCAACAACACAAGCGTTCCCAAGAAAACTCGGAGGAAGACGATACTCACTGTTTCGAAGTGGTCGAGCGCAATAGCGATGAAGAAATACGGTGTTCCCCAGATCACTCCGACGGAGAGAAACAGCAGCAGGGCGCGACGTGACACCAGGTCAGCGTAGTGGAAATGAAGGGAGGCTCCGACACGGACTCGCCCCGCTCATTGGAGCGTGATGAAGGGAAAACGGCGCCTTAGACTGTGCCTGCATTCAGAGAGGGAACAGTGGTCGATTTCACGGTCCTGGCAGCTTTTGTTCCCGCTTCTCTCGTGATTATTCTTTCCCCGGGCGCCGACACGTTTCTGCTACTGCGCTACGCAATTCGTGGTGGGCGATCAGCAGGATTCAGCGCAATGATGGGAATCCTTGCGGGGCTGAGCCTTATCTCGCTATTGCTCATCTCAGGGATTGGTTTGCTAGTAAGTCAGTATCCCCTGGCTCTTGATGTCCTCACACTTGCTGGCATCGGGGTACTGGTTGTCCTCGCCGCCATAAGTGCCCGGGCTGCGCTCAGGCTGTTGAAGACAGTCGCCGGAGCTGAAACCCCAACAACGACGGACGTCTCACCGACTTTCACCGCCGCCGAGCCGTTTCGCATGTCGCTGATCACGAATGTAACAAACCCCAAAGTGCTGATCTTCTATCTCGCGTTTTTTCCCCAGTTCCTTGGCAGCGCGAGCAGTGTTGTCTGGCAGCTCAGTCTCCTCAGCCTCGCCTTTTTGGTCGTGACAGTGGTGTGGCTGGTGCCTCTCGTGTTCGCGGCATCGGCCGCGTCCGCGTTCTTTCAGCGACCAAAAGTTGCCATCGCCATGGAGTTCAGCGTGGCAGGCGTCTTCCTGCTCTTAGCGGTGCTGTTGGCACTAACGGCTTAGAAGTTGCGAGGGCCTAATCAGTGACCTCGCCCACCTTTTCCCACAT
>JAIOWV010000095.1 GCA_021741945.1 Pontimonas sp. | reverse complement strand
CGGCCGCGTCCGCGTTCTTCCAGCGACCGAAAGTGGCCATCGCCATGGAGTTCAGCGTGGCAGGCGTCTTCCTGCTCTTAGCGGTGCTGTTGGCACTAACGGCCTAGAAACTACGAGGGCCTAATCAGTGACCTCGCCCACCTTTTCCCACATTTTTGCCATGACCCACCACTGACCATCGAGATAGACGATGTTGAGGTAGTCCTGCATGACTCCGCCAAACATCTCCAACTGCATCTTCAGCAGGGCGAGCGTTCCAGAAATCTTGTCGACGCTCAGGACGACGTCCCGTCGCTTGTTCCCAAGCGTTGCGGGTGACTGGCGTGCTGCTACCGCCTCACGGTAAACGGCATAGGGGCGAATGTTGATCTGGCCATCAACAACGCCATAGAGCACCGAGTCGGGATGAAAGACACGATCAAAAAGTGCCATGTCCTGCTCGTGCATGAGGTCGAAGTAATCATCGACGAGTGTGCGGATTTCTGGGTCTATGGTGCCGAGGTCTATAGCTGTCATTCCTCCACGGTATTGGATTGGCCCAGACACGGAAATATAAGAACTATTTTTCCAGAAATATTTTGCTACTATTTGATAGCCCGGTCAGTGAGGAAAGCCAATGAGCAAGTCGTGGACGTTCTTGAGTCATCACGGACATGTGTTGATTCTCTTGGCGAAAAACCCTGACGAGACGATTGACAACCTGGCCCTTCAGGCCGGAGTCACCTCAAGGTCGGTGACGTCGATTCTGAAGGACCTCGAGGGAGCCGAGTACATCACCAAGCGCAAGATGGGCCGGCGAAACCACTACGAAATCAACACTGAGGGGCCTCTCCGGCACCCGACCAGTGCTCATCGGACTATCGGTGAACTTATCCAGTCTCTCGGTGCGCTTCGATCATGAGCCTCGCCGAAACACTCAGCCTCGCGCTGATCAACCTCACGTCACCTCCCGTTCTCGCTTTCGCGCTCGGTCTGATTGCGGTAAGCATCAAGAGCGACCTTCGTCTGCCAGAGCCGGTCTATCAAGCTCTGTCGATCTATCTGCTGCTCGCTATTGGTGTGAAGGGTGGGGTATCGCTCTCAGACGCGACCTGGAGCGACGTGGCACTCCCGCTCTTAGCAACCGTTGTACTGGGAATCATCATCCCGATTCTTGCCTTCGTTGGCCTGCGGGTCACCTCCCGACTGGACAGAGTGAATCGTGGGGCACTGGCAGCCCATTACGGATCCACCTCCCTGGTCACATTTACGGCGACCCTCGTTTTCCTGGACACCATAGGTGTGAGCTATGAAGGCTTTGTCACCACACTGCTGGCCACGATGGAAGTCCCCGGCATCATTGTGGGCCTCCTCTTGGCCAGTCGTGGCGCCTCCGCCAACGTCAGCTGGAGAGGAACACTTCAAGAGGTGCTCACAGGTAGATCGATTGTGTTGCTCGTCGGTGGGCTCGGCGTTGGACTCATCACCGGCGCCAGTGGCTACCAAGGAATCGAGCCGCTGTTCTCAGGATTATTCCCCGGCATCCTGACCCTGTTTCTTCTGGAGCTCGGCATTGTGGCGGGTCGCCGACTCAAGGATCTTGGCCTTGGTGGTTGGCCAGTCGTGGCGTTTGGTATCTGGTTCCCTCTGGTCTCCGGTTCCCTTGGGGTAGTTGCTGGCCACATGGCTGGGCTTAGCCTCGGTGGTGCCACGATTCTTGGCGTGATGAGCGCCTCCGCCTCCTACATAGCCGCCCCCGCGGCTGTTCGTTTGGCGTTGCCGGAGGCGAGCCCCGGCATCTACCTCACCGCGGCGCTTGGCGTGACGTTCCCGTTCAATCTCATCGCAGGAATTCCCCTCTTGCACTCCCTCAGCACCTTCCTGGCAGACTTGATCTCATGACCAGAAGTCGCCGGAAGCTACTCACCATCGTGGCTGAATCCAGTCTTGAAAAGAGGCTGGTGGCGGTCCTCCACGACTGTGGCGCCCGGGGCCACACGGTATCCACCGCCCACGGCGAGGGCCACCGAAACCAACGAGCTGGCGACATCTCGGGCGGTAATGTCCGAATTGAGTCTGTCCTCACAGAGGCAGTCCTCGATGCGGTCCTCGAGAGACTCACCGCCGACTACTTCCCCCACTATGCGGTGAGCGCCTGGGTCGCAGACGTTGAGGTGCTGCGCGACGAGCGCTACTAGTCAGTCAATCGGATAGGCACGACGGAGCAACACAGCGGTTCCCGCCTGAGGGACACACTCCACCGTCAGGCTGGTGAGGTTCCGATCCACGATCTCCAGGCTCTTCCCGACCCCGAGGAGTCTGGTCAACGAGGTGGCGAGGTGGTCAATCACCCGCTCACTGAACGTCGACTCGTGGCACACGATGGCCACGCGGTCGTAAGACGATGAGACCTCCCACGACACAATAACCCGCTGGTTCTTGAGCGCAGCAACCTCTAACTTGCCCTCCAGCGTCTTGCGGAACTTGCGCCGCACAGCAGGGTCTATCGCCATCGTTAGTCGATCACCGCGAGCAAAGAAGCCAGCGCCTCGGGCACGAAATAGAGCGTTGCTATCCCAGCACCAACAAGTGCGAGGGACACAAGGCTGCCGAGCGCAAAGCCCACCCGCCCAGCACGTTTTTTTGTGCGCTCGATTTGCAGCTCATAAGGCTCAGGCTGGAGTCTTCTCAGCCGCTGGGTGAGATAGGCGGCCTGGTCTAAGTCCTCCACGCCACCCCTTTGGTCAAAATCGAAAATTGTCACCCTAGGGTGACAATCCTAGGAACACGGCAGGGAGAAAGTAACTCAATTTCTAGGCCATATCTTTACCGGCTTTAGTGCGCGGAGGCTCTTCGCGCTACTCCCGAGACCTCAGTGGCGCCCCGCTGGTCTAATCGGAGTCCGGATGCTGTGACCGGAAGTATGCGACCAGAGCGTTCGCGTGACCATGTCCCAGCCCGTACTCGCTCTTCAAAACCTCGACCATAGCCATGTGGGGTTTGTTGGTATGCGCAGCAAGCACACCGAACCAGTGGGCCACTGGGTGGCCGTATTTCTTCTCAATGGAGGGGAAGTAGCTCTGGGGGCCCTTAATGGCGTGAGTCACGACGAAACTGAGAGGTCGGCCAGGCGGGCTGGCGCAATCTTGGCGATCAACTTGTTGTACTGGCCTTCAGAGGGAAGGAAGATGCGGTGGATGTCGTCATCGCCACTGTCACCGGAGTGGTTAGCGGCAGCGGTCACGCCAATCGCGCCGATCTCGAGCGTCGTCGTGTTCACGTCCACAAAGTAGTACGCGTCAGGCATGGAGGGCAGTCTACGACAACGTCCGTCAGCTGCAAGAATTTGTGGAGCCCAGTTAGATCCACTCGCTTCTAGATCGGCTTGTTTGAGGCTCTGTTTTTCGAAATTACAACCAAAAATTACGACTATTTTCAGTATTCGTTTGTGACGAGATCGGTAGCATACAAATTTGTATGCATAACCTCAAACTTTTCGTAGAACTCCTCGACGGTTATTCCCATAGCTGACTCAAATGCTTGATAAAAATTCATCCCGTCGCCCAGGTTCTCCCAAACCTCGAGTACCGCTCCCATTCCCTTACTTGCAACCATGTATTCCATAGCTCGCTGACCGGAAAAGTAGTTTTCTGTGCCGAAAGCTCGCTGTTGGCTCACTTCGAGCAATTCAAGATCGGAAAGGTAACTGACTTCAAGAAAGGCTCCGCTCCTATCGGTGGGCGTGAACCTGTCATAGGGGTAGAGCTCGAGGTAGCTGGCGATAATCCTCCCGAAAAATTCTCCCCCTCCCTCTATGTACCAGACCGGTCGAAAATTTGGTGTCCCCGGGGGCGGGCTTTGTCCTGCTGCGTCTGGGTCGAGCCCATCATGTATTAGGTGGAAGATTTCATGCGCAGCAATTGTGATTCTTCGCCCCTCGGTGAATACCTCGCCGCCTCGCATCCGACCCCAATTGATTCCAATCCACGCCACACCTTTAGATGCACATGCGCTCGCGTAGTCATTTTCGACGGGGTAGCCGCAAACGCCGCCGAAGTCATCCCCGGGATACTGGTTTTCCGCCATCACCTCGAGCACGAAGTCATAGTTGCCACCTATGACAATCAGCTCGCTGTCGAGGTAATCACAGAAGAGCTCCGTTGTGTTTAGAACTAAGTCTTCGACCATGGGTTTATGGACATCCAACATTGGGTCACCTAGATGCAACCGATACGGCACAACACAATCAGGGACACGAGCTTCATCAAAAAATTCGTTCGAGCGAAACAGAGCGGTGTTGATGAGCTCGTCGATGGTCACATCCGTCGGCCAGGGCGAATCAAACTTTGAGCTCACTTCCGATGTCCAACGCGGGGTAGGCAGGGCGGGTGCCAAGGAAGGCTCTGGTTCGACGGCACCTTGTTCGACCGCTTCAGCGTCTACTTCTGTTGTGGGAACAGGATTGGAAGCGGCGCAACCAGCCATCAAGAAGACAACAATTGATAAAAATGAAGTAAACCGCAAACGCATACACCCAGACTATTAGTTGAGCAGGGAAGCCCCGGTGGGTGACGAACTACTCGTGGAGCCTAGGGGAATCGAACCCCTGACCTCCTGCTTGCAAAGCAGGCGCTCTACCAATTGAGCTAAGGCCCCTCATATTTAGTTGTGTGGTCTTGCGTGGGGCTACCAGGACTTGAACCTGGGACCTCTTCGTTATCAGCGAAGCGCTCTAACCACCTGAGCTATAGCCCCGAAGACCGAATACGACATTAGCGTAAGGAGGCCGTTCGCTCCCAATCGGCTAGGTGTTGGTGAACCCCACAGTCAATCCCCCGGTGAACCGGCCAATGGCGTTGTACAAGACAGCGCCCACCGAGCCCAGAACAGTTAGCGACACAATGTTGATGAGCGCGCCAACAAATGCAAGCAACAACACCTGTCCAAATTCGAGCAAGGCGAGAACGCCGCCACCGCCATCACCGAGGATGTCGCCAATGACGCCTTCCAAAGCGCCGATAACACCGACCGCGCTCAGCAAGAGCCAACTCAGAATCACGGTCAAAAAGACCGCGACCGAGATGGCCACCGCCACCATGGCGGAGACCTTCACTGCCGACCAGAGATCAATGTAAACGAGGTTCAGACGAACCTGTTTTGCCGTCGCTACAGAGGCTTTCCTGGTCGGAACTTCTGTCTCAGGAGTGGTCATTCGGCTTCTGCTTTCTCGTCCTCGGCCGGTAGCTCTTGCTCGAGACTACTACCGTCTTCTGAGCCTTCGAGGTCCCGATCCTGGTTTCTCGCAATACCAAGAACGGTATCTTCCTCGTCCATCCTCGCAAAAACAACACCCATGGTGTCTCGGCCCTTGGCGGGAACCTCATTAACTCCGGAGCGGACGACCTTGCCGCTTTCTAAGACGACGAGCACCTCGTCGTCTTCGCCAACGATCAAGGCACCAGCCAAACCGCCCCTCGTCTCCGAGAGTTTCGCAACCTTGATGCCGAGGCCACCGCGCTGCTGA
>JAIOWV010000085.1 GCA_021741945.1 Pontimonas sp. | reverse complement strand
GCCTACTACCAGCGGTGGGCCAGCGATTGGGAGTTCCAAGCACTCATTAAGGCCCGCCCTCTGGCGGGGGACAGGGATCTGGGAGAGCGCTATCGCAGCGCTCTCGAGCCGATGATTTGGGCGGCCTCACAGCGTCCGGGTTTTGTTGAGCAGGTTCAGCGGATGCGTGAGCGGGTGACGGCGAATATCCCACCCGAGGACGTGGACTTCCAGATCAAGCTTGGACCGGGTGGACTACGGGACATTGAATTCACGATTCAACTCCTCCAGTTGGTCCATGGCGTCAACGACGAGAGCGTCCGCCTTCCGGACACGCTGGGGGCACTGCGCGCGCTCTCCCAGGCCGGCTATGTGGGAAGGAGCGAAGCAGCCGAGTTTGATCTTGCGTATCGGACCCTGCGTTTGCTCGAGCACCGTATTCAGCTCTCCAAACTGGAGCGAACCCACTTGATGCCCCGTGACGAGAGTGCAGTTCGGGTTCTGGCGCGTTCCACCAAGTTGGCAGACACTGCTGATGATGTGGTTGCCCATTGGCGCGGGATCCAACGCTCGGTACGAAGCCTCCACGAGAAGCTGTTCTATCGCCCTTTGCTCTCTGCGGTCGCGGGGCTTGCTACCGCGGGGGTCGAGCTGACCAGCGAGCAGGCGTCCTTGCGTCTGCAGGCCTCTGGTTTTCGCAATCCTGAGGGCGCACTCCACCACATCAGCGCACTCACCCAAGGCGTCTCGCGACGGGCTGCGATCCAACGAACCCTGCTCCCGGTCCTGCTGTCGTGGCTCTCCGAGGGCACAGATCCAGACGGCGGGCTCTTAGCGTTTAGAACACTGAGTGATGATTTGGGGGAGACCCACTGGTTTCTGCGGATGCTGCGGGATTCCTCCGGTGCTGCCAACCGGCTCACCGGCGTGCTCTCAACAAGCAGGTATGTCTCAGCACTGCTGGGTCGCATTCCTGAGGGAGCCGCCTGGCTCGATAGCGACGAGGACTTGGTGCCGAGGGATATCGAGTCCTTGCGCGACGAAGTCCGCGCAACCCTCGAGAGGCATGCGAGCGACGAGTCAGGGGCGAGCAGCGCACTGCGCCAGCTTCGCCGGCGGGAGCTTCTGAGAATTGCGCTTGGCAGCATGGTTGGTGTTATTGACATCGGTGCGGTGGGAGTGGCCATGAGTCAGCTCGCTGAAGTATTTCTTGAGGGGATATGCCAGATTGCGCGCAGAGACTCTGCCGGCGTCGAATTTGCGATTATCGGGATGGGGCGCTTCGGTGGTTCAGAACTGGGGTTTGGCAGTGACCTTGATGTGCTCTACGTGTTCCGGGATGCGGGCGCAGGGGATCAGGCAATGGAGGTTGCCTCCAAGATTGTGAAGGACATCACTCGCCTGAGCGAGGACGTCCTTTTCCCTGTCGACTTAGACGCTGGATTACGGCCGGAGGGCAAGAACGGACCGCTAGTGCGCAGTCTTGATGCCTACCACCAGTACTACGAGCGGTGGGCGTTGGGTTGGGAGGCTCAAGCGCTCCTGCGTGCCAGAGATGTTGTGGGGGAGGACGCGCTACGGAACGACTTCATGGCAATGGCGAACACGGTGCGATACCCGGAGACCTTTGGTGAGACTGAAGCACGCGAGATTCGCCGGATCAAGGCGCGGGTGGAGTCCGAGCGCCTTCCGCAGGGCGCCGATGCTACGAGGCATCTGAAGCTTGGCCGTGGCTCACTGAGCGATGTCGAATGGGCCGTTCAGCTGCTGCAGCTTCAGCACGGACGCCGGATAGAGGGGCTGAGAACACCATCGACGTTGCTTGCGCTTGGCATTTTGGAGCAGGAGGGAATTGTGAGCACCGCGGACGCGGTGGACCTCCGCGAAGCATGGCTGATGGCGTCGCGTGTTCGAACCGCACTCACGCTCTTTGGCGCCAGAGCCACCGACGTGTTACCCGTCGATCGAGAAACCCTTGAGGGCGCAGCCAGGCTCATGGGCTATCCGCCGGGGAGCGCCACGGCGCTCGATGAGGAGTATCTCAGGGTGACCCGCCACGCCAGAGCGGTCTTCGAGCGCGTTTTCTACGGAAAGAAAAACACCCCTTAACGGCACTGGTGGGCCCCATCCCACGATAGGACCCACCAGAGTCGAGGTGATCTAGACGCTGTAGTAGAGCTCGTACTCGAACGGGTGAGGACGCTGCGCCATCGGCGCAATCTCGTGTTCGCGCTTGAACGCTACCCAGGTTTCGATCAGATCTTCGGTGAAGACACCACCCTTGAGCAAGAAGGCGTGGTCTGCCTCCAGTGCTGCGAGCGCTGCTTCGAGAGAGCCGGGGAGCTGAGGAATGGCCTTTGCTTCCTCCGGGGGAAGCTCATAGAGGTCCTTATCCACGGGCTCGTGGGGCTCAATCTTGTTTTGGATACCATCCAGGCCTGCCATCATCTGAGCAGCGAAGGCCAGGTAAGGGTTACCCGAAGCGTCCGGCGCGCGGAACTCGATGCGCTTAGCCTTGGGGTTGGTACCTGTGATCGGGATACGGATGGCCGCGGAACGGTTTCCAGCCGAGTACACCAGGTTGACGGGGGCCTCGAAGCCTGGCACCAAGCGGTGGAAGCTGTTGATGCTGGGGTTCGTGAAGGCGAGCAGAGCTGGCGCGTGGGCGAGGATTCCACCGATGTACCAGCGAGCAATGTCGCTGAGCCCGCCGTAGCCGGCCTCGTCATAGAACAGGGGCTTCCCATCGCTCCAGAGCGACTGGTGGGTGTGCATACCTGAACCGTTGTCACCCATGAGGGGCTTAGGCATGAAGGTGGCCGTCTTGCCCCACTGGAGTGCGGTGTTCTTGACGATGTACTTGAACTTCAGAATGTCATCTGCAGCCTTCACCATCGTGTTGAAGCGGTAGTTGATTTCCGCTTGGCCGGCGGTGCCGACCTCGTGGTGGGAGCGTTCCACGATGAGACCAGCGTCGTCGAGCTTGAGGCAGATGTCATCACGCAGATCTGCGATGTGGTCGATCGGGCTGACGGGGAAGTAGCCGCCCTTGTAGGGGGTCTTGTTGGCAAGGTTGCCACCCTCCTCGTGACGCCCGGTGTTCCATGCGCCCTCAATCGAGTCAACCTCGTAGAAGCTCTTGTTCTGGCGAACTTCGTAGCGGACGTCATCGAAGATGAAGAACTCGGCTTCGGGGGCAAAAAATGCCGTGTCAGCAATGCCAGTCGAGGCCAAGTACTTCTCAGCCTTGTGCGCAACCTGACGGGGGTCACGGCTGTAAATTTCGCCGTTACGGGGGTTGTAGATGTCGAAGACCATGATCAGGGTCTTCTCATCGCGGAATGGGTCGACGTACGCGGTGGTGACGTCGGGAATCAGCTGAAGGTCTGATTCGTGAATCTGCTGGAAACCTCGGATGGATGAACCATCAAAAAGCTGGCCGACGGTGAAGAACTCCTCGTCGACGGACTTAGCCGGAATGTTGAAGTGCTGCTGCACGCCGGGGAGGTCGGTGAAACGAATGTCAAGGAACTTGACGTCGTTATCTTTGATGTATTTGAGAACCTCAGAGGAGTTCTTAAACATGCTGGTGGCTCCTGATTTTTCGTGGGATGGGGTGCGCTGAGGTTTCAACGCGCCTTCAGGCTATGTGGTGACAGTTTCTTTGCCATATCCGCAATGTTTCGGTCGTGTTACACCCCAGCCGAGTTATGTGGCGCCATACACTGGCGAGGTGGAGAGCGATGACCCCAACTACTGGCCAGGCAAGCGATTCGGATTGCCTCTAGATGGCCCCCGCTCGACGCCGACGTACCTTCGTCGGGCGCTTGGCTTGGCCATCGACTGGGGTATCGCTGTTGGAGTGTCTGTGGTGTTTTTTGACTACCGCGCGCTGCCGACCTTGGCGGTCTTCGTCGGCCTGTCGATGCTCGGGGGTCTTGTGCTGGCTGGAACCCCAGGGCATCTGATTACGGGTATCCGTATCGCACCCATCAAAGGTGGGGCGCCTGGCATTGTGGCGCCACTGGTGCGACCGCTCTTGGTTGCCGCTGTGCTGCCGGCAATACTCACTGATGACGATATGCGGGGAGGACACGACCGATTGGTCGGGACCATCCTCGTTCGTCGCTAGCTCGTCGCGCCTCTAGCGGGGGCGTTGCGCTCTGGCCTTCAAGGGGTCCATGCCCTTGGGAATCGGCAGGCTCCCACCGCGAGAGAGCGAATTGAGGCGGTGTGATACCGCTAAGACCTCGGCCTTGCGCAACGAATTCTTGAAGGAGCGCATCTTCTTGCTGAGCTTGTGAAGGGGAGTGGCATCCGCGTCTGGTCCCACGAACACGTAGTGGACAGGAATGTCCGGGACAGCGCGAAGCACGGCACGACGTTCGTCTTCGAGCATCTTTTTGGTCTTGGACTGGGGGCCCTCAGCAATCAAAACAACCCCTGGCTTCCCTACCGCACGATAGACGGCCTCTTGGGTCTTCGGGTTGACGGCCACAGGGAATTCGCTCGCCTGCCAAACCCTTCGCAGGGTGCTGCGAAGCACTGCGCCGACGGCGCCTGGCTGGCCAGAAATCTGCTGGTAAGCAGTGCGCTCGGCTCGATTGCCCAGCACCACCAGTGTCAGCAAGATCGAGAGCATCAGACCGGTGACGATGTAGAGAATCAGGGTCAAAATGCTGCCCGCTGAAATCCAGATTGCGGCACCAATACCCGCTGCGAGGGGTGCGACGAGAGTTAGGATCAAGAGAGGAATCAGGGCTTTGTCAGTTTTCTTCGTCATTACGAAGATTTGCCACAGTTGCTTGACTCGGCCCGGCTCTTTAGTTGTCGATGCGTTCTTCTTTGCCATGTCTAACCCTCGGTTTCTGAACCCTAAATTCCTAGATCGCCGTCGAACACGCCGGCCTCGAGGCGGTCCTTCACCATGGTGAGGAACCTGGCGGCGTCTGCGCCATCGACGATGCGGTGGTCGTAAGACAGTGCCAGGTAAACCATCTGGCGAATAGCAATCGAGTCATCCCCGTTGTGGGTCACAACGACAGGCTTCTTCTGAACGATTCCGGTGCCAAGAATGGCGACCTGCGGGAGGAAGACCACCGGGGTGTCAAAGAGCGCCCCTCTGGAGCCCGTGTTGGTCAGGGTGAATGTGCCGCCAGCGAGCTCATCGGGGCTCAGTTGGTTGGTGCGGGTCCGCTCGGCCAAATCAGAAATCGCTGAAGCAACCTGGGCGATGTTCATGCCACCGGCTGACTTGAGGACCGGGGTGAGCAAACCACGTTCGGTGTCAACGGCGATCGAGATGTTCTCGGTCGCCGGGTACACGATGTTCTCGCCATCCACGACCGCGTTGATGATCGGGAACACCTGCAGAGCCTCGGCTGCAGCCTTGACGAAGAAGGGCAGGAAGCTCAACTTGACGCCCGTTGCTGCGGCGAACTGGTCCTTGACTGCCGTGCGCAATTCGGCGATTTCGGTGACATCCACCTCAACGACGCTCGTGAGCTGTGCGGTCTGCTGCATGGAGGCCACGGCGCGCTCGGCGATGACCTTGCGCAGGCGACTCATGGGCACCGAGGTGCCT
>JAIOWV010000084.1 GCA_021741945.1 Pontimonas sp. | reverse complement strand
ACAGTTGCCGTGGCACTGAGCGCGAGACCGCGCTCGAGAGCTATCGCGCTTGGCGCGATTAGTTTTGAGCTAATCGGCGTTGTCGGCATCGGTGCGTTGAGCCTGCTTCGGCCTGAGCTTTTCCCTGAAGCCACAGTGTGGTCGCAGTTTGGAGCCGGTTATCTGTTGATTCCGCTGGTCTTGCCGATTGTGGGCCTGTGGTGGTTGCTTCGTGGGAGCCGTTCATGAGTGCACCGGAGCTGAACTACGGTCTTGATGCCCTCCCGCATGACGGGGTTGCTCGTGCTGTCACGATTGGAAAGTTTGATGGCGTTCACCGCGGTCACCGGCAGGTGATCAAGCAACTGTGTTCCTATGAGGCTTCGTTGGAGCCCACCGTGATCACTTTTGATCGCCACCCTCACACGATTGTGCGCCCCGATGATGTCCCGACTCCGGTGGTGAGCGAGTTCCAAAAGGTTGAGCTGCTCGGCGAGGCAGGAGCGCGCAGGGTCGTGGTGTTGCCCTTTGATAACCGGCTGTCCTCACTCACTCACGAGGCTTTCAGTGCCGAGGTTCTCGCCGCTGGCTTGTCAGCCTCAGTTGTTCTGGTGGGACGCGACTTCCGCTACGGCAATGGGGGAGAGGGCGACGTCTCCACGCTGCGCAGCGAGGGCGAAATCCACGGGTTCACTGTTGAGGTTGTTGCGGATTACTGCGAGTCGGGTGGGACAAGAGTGTCATCCACCATGATTCGAGAAGCCCTGACTAGTGGCGATGTCGCAGAGGCCGCCAATCTTTTGGGTCGGTACCACCGGGTTCGCGGTGTCGTGGGGGCTGGTTTCCAACGAGGTCGAGTCTTGGGCTATCCCACGGCAAACCTGTCTGGTGACCTCGAAGGTGTCATGCCAGCGGACGGCGTCTATGCGACCTTTGTCTCCCACCGGGGGACCCGCTACCCGGCAGCAACATCAATCGGAGTTAACCCCACGTTTGGCGATGTTTCTGAGCGGACCATCGAGTCTCACCTTCTCGACACCACTATCGACCTCTATGGCGAAGTCATCACGGTGGAGTTCGTGCAATTCATCAGAGGAATGCAGAAGTTCCCTGATTCGGATGCGCTTGCTCACCAGATGGGCTTGGACGAAGGGGTGATTCGCACCGTCCTGGAGGCTTCTGCCTCGGCGTAGGATTGGGCAGTGCCCATGACACCACGCTCCGTCGTAGTGTTCGCACTCACTGGCATCATCCTGACCGCTCTTGGCATCAGAACGGGTGTCGCTGCTCTGTCGCCCTTGGCGACAACCATCGAGCTTGATGTTCCACTAGTTGGTCTGCCACTCGGTGCGCTGGGGATGATTCCGCCGCTCGCGTTCTCGTTGGCGGCTGCGTTCTCACCGTGGCTCGCTCGCCGGGTGGGTATTGAGGGGGCCGCGGTAGTGGTTGCCGTGCTAGCCATCATTGCTCACCTCTGGCGCGGCTTTTCTCCCAACTACGCGTCGCTGTTTATCGCCACCATCGTCTTGATGCTCTCCTCTGGAATTGGAAATGTGATTCTGCCGGCACTCGTGAAGCTCTATGCGCCTCGTGCTGTGGGAGCCGTGACCGCTGCGTATGCGACCGCAATGGCGATCAGCGCCACAGCACCGACTGTTGCTGGGGTGTGGCTGGCGGATGCCTTTGGTTGGCGCCTGTCTCTTGCGACATGGGCGCTCGTTAGTTTCGTGGGGGCAATTCCCTGGCTCATCGTTATTCCTTTCGCCAAGCGACGAGGAATTGCCGAGGCCGAGCTCAATGCGACACTGCCCATTCCACTCGCTGCAGTGTCTCTGTCGCGCTCGCCGACCGCGCTGTCGATCATGGTGATATTCGGTGTCTCAGGCGCCACTGCCTACACCGCGTTCTCGCTGTTGCCATTGATTCTTAGCGACGTCAGTGGTTTGGGTCGGACCGAAGCCGCGCTCGCCCTGGGGCTGTTTTCGATTATGGGTCTACCGCTGTCTTTGCTGATTCCACCTCTTGCCGTCAAGCCCGGGCGAGCCGGGCTCCTGGTCGGCTTTGCGATTTTGAACGGCGTGGTCGGGTGGTCGGGTCTGCTGCTCTTCCCAGACACCTTGCTCTATCTCTGGGTAACACTGCTGGCCATCGCACCGCTGACGTTCCATCTGTCTCTCACGCTCATTGGCCAGCGCACCAAGAATCATTTCTCGGCGTTGCAACTCAGTGGTTATGTGAATCGCGCGGGGTATCTGTTCGCCGCAATTGGCCCTCTTTTGGTTGGTCTTGGTTATCAACTGACTGGCGGCTGGGAAATCAGCATGCTGGCGCTGGTCGTCTTGAGCCTGTTGCAGATCCCCGCAGTGTGGGTCTTGCGTCGCGAGCGCCTCGTCGATGACGAATTGCGAGAAGCACGGCCCTAATGCTCATATGAGCAATAGGGCCAACATATGTTGCTGAGGCTTTAGGCTTTTCTCATGGTCGCCAACAGCAACGAGCTCGATACCGAGCTGCTTGCTGTGCGCGCTGCGGAGCTCTACTACGAAGAGAACAAGACCCAGGACGAGATTGGCGCCATCTTGCGCATCACTCGCTGGAAAGTGGGCAGACTGCTTCACGCTGCGAGGGCTCAAGGGATTGTCCGCATCGAGATCGCCCACCCCAAGGCCAGACGAGTGGGCATGGAACACGCGCTAGTCGAACACTATGGACTGAGCCAAGCGGTCGTCGTGCCAAGGGAATCCGAGTCCACCATCACCGAGCGGGTGGCGAGCGCTGCCGCTGACTACCTAGTGAGCATGAGGCCCAGAACCCACACGCTCGGCGTTAGTTGGGGTAACACTCTGCACCACCTGGCAACCGCCTTGCCCACGCAGTGGTCAACGCCGGTTCGTGTGGTGCAGGTCAATGGCGGTGTCACCAAGAGCGCTTCACCCGGTTTAGCCGCCGCCACCGCCACCATGATTGCTGCCAAATCCGGGGGCGAAGTCACTCTGATGCCAACCCCTGCCATCTTGGAGCGAGTAGAGACAAAGAACGCCATCGAAGCAGACCGCTCGGTGAGCGCGGTGTTGGAAGAAGCCAACACCGCAGATACCTACCTCTTTAGTGCTGGACCCGCCACTGAGGTCAGCATCCACGTCCACTCCGGATATGTCGATGCTGCCCAGATTGCAAAGCTCCAGAAGCTCGGCGCCGTCGGTGATGTGCTTGGGCGCTACATCACCTCCGATGGCGACATCGCAGACCCCGAGCTTGATCAGCGCACACTTGGCCTGTCTTTGGCTCGGCTGAGGCAGGCCGAGCGAAGCATCGCGGTGGTTGCCGGAAAAGATAAGCACCCGATTGCTAAAGCGATAGTGACCAGCGGTTTGGCTACCGTCTTGATTACTGATGAAGACACCGCAGCGTTTTTGCTTGATATTCCCGAAGGAAAGGCCGCATAACCATGACCCCCACAACAGCGGTTCACGCCACAGCCAGAGCCAACACGGTTCTTGGCACCTCGGTGACCGAGAAGGCGTTGAAGAAGTTTCTGAACGGGATTCCCGGTGTTGACGTCGTCGGCGCTGAGGCCAGAGCGGCGAGCTTTGCGAGCCGCTCCATCAAGACCACCAGCAAGGCCTGGGGTCTCGACACCATCATTCGGATGGTCGATCTGACCACACTGGAAGGCGCTGACACCCCTGGAAAAGTTCGTTCGCTGGCCAGAAAAGCCATATTGCCGGACCCCACTGACCCCGAGTGCCCTCATGTTGCGGCGGTCTGTGTCTATGGCGACATGGTGGGCCACACTATTGAGGCTCTCGGCCAGTGGCACGTCTCCAAGCGCGCCGATGGCATCGCGGTTGCCGCTGTTGCCACCGCGTTCCCCAGTGGCCGGGCGAGCTTGCCGGTCAAGATTTTGGACACCCAGCTGGCTGTGGCTGAGGGAGCAGACGAGATCGACATGGTCATTGACCGTGGCGCATTCCTCTCCGGCCGCCTCGGTCTGGTCTTCGACCAGATTGTTGCTATCAAGGAAGCGTGCAAGAGATCTGATGGCAGCTATGCCCACCTCAAAGTGATCTTGGAGACGGGGGAGCTTGCAACGCTCGATAACGTGCGCCAAGCAAGCTGGCTCGCCATTTTGGCTGGCGCAGATTTCATCAAGACCTCCACCGGCAAGGTTCAACCGGCAGCCACGCTGCCGGTGACGGTCACCATGCTGGAGGTCATTCGAGACTGGCACGGCCTCACCGGCGAAAAGATCGGCATGAAGCCTGCCGGTGGCATCAGGGCCAGCAAAGATGCGCTGCGCTACCTAGTGGGTGTTGCCGAGACTCTCGGGGAAGAGTGGCTTGAGCCACACCTCTTCCGGTTTGGTGCTTCAAGTTTGCTCAACGACGTAGTACTCCAGAGACAGAAAATGCGAACCGGTCACTACAGTGGCCCCGACTATGTGACGGTGGACTGATATGACATTCCTTGATTACGCCCCAGCGCCAGAATCAACCTCGATTCTGAACCTGAAGAAGTCCTACGGGCTCTTCATCGGTGGCGAATTCGTTGACGGACACGGTGGCTCCTTCGCCACGGTGTCGCCCTCGACCGAAAGAACCATCACCCAGGTCGCCACGGCGACCGAGGCTGATGTTGACGCCGCAGTGCGCTCGGCCCGCAAAGCCTTCAGCGGAACCTGGTCGAAGATGCCAGGGAGCGAACGAGCCAAGTATCTCTTCCGCATCGCCCGAATCATCCAGGAGCGCTCGCGTGAGCTGGCTGTGGCCGAAACGCTGGATAACGGCAAGCCCATTCGTGAAACCAGAGATGTCGATATTCCTTTGGTGGCAGCGTGGTTCTTCTACTACGCCGGCTGGGCAGACAAGCTCGAATACGCGGGCCTTGGACCAGCACCTCGTGCCCTCGGTGTTGCAGGGCAAATCATTCCCTGGAACTTCCCGTTGCTCATGCTGGCGTGGAAGATTGCGCCAGCGCTTGCTGCTGGCAACACTGTCGTTTTGAAGCCTGCAGAAACAACGCCTCTCACCGCGCTGCTTTTTGCAGAAATCTGCCAGCAGGCAGATCTGCCCTCGGGCGTTGTGAACATCGTGACTGGCGCTGGTGCGACTGGCGCTGCGCTCGTGGCACACCCCGATGTCAACAAGATCGCTTTCACGGGCTCGACCGCGGTAGGCAGGGGCATCGCCCAGACCCTCGCCGGGACGCCCACGCGCGTAACCCTCGAGCTGGGTGGGAAGGGAGCGAACATCGTCTTCGATGATGCCGCTATCGACCAAGCCATCGAGGGAATTGTGAGCGGTATTTTCTTCAACCAGGGTCACGTGTGTTGCGCGGGATCACGGTTGCTAGTTCAAGAAAACATCCATGACGATGTGGTTGCGAGACTTCAGAAGCGTCTGACCACGTTGCGGCTCGGAGACCCACTGGATAAGAACACTGATATTGGTGCGGTGAACTCGAAGGCTCAGCTACAACGCATTACTGAGCTTGCCAACAGCGGCGATAGCGAAGGCGCCGAACGTTGGAGCGCGCCGTGCGAACTTCCGGCGAAGGGCTTTTGGTTCCCGCCAACCCTGTTCACTGGTGTTCAGACCAGCCACCGGATTGCCCGGGAGGAAATCTTTGGGCCTGTGCTCTCCATCTTGACCTTTAGGACGCCCGATGAGGCAGTCGCGAAGGC
>JAIOWV010000003.1 GCA_021741945.1 Pontimonas sp. | reverse complement strand
TCATCGTGAGCGCGAGCGCCGACTCATTCCCCCCGGTGTTGCCCTCACACCGGCTCGCCTGGCCAACCGCGGTGGCTCTGGCCCCACTGCTCTTTGCGCAGGGGAAGTATGTGAGGCGGGTGATTCCCCGCATGCCCCATGCGCCAGAACCCTGGTCGGGCACAGCTCCCGGACCGGCACCAATCAAGGTGTTAGGGCTTGGCGATTCGACTATCGCCGGCGTTGGCGTATCCGATCCGATGCAGGGGCTCACTGCGCAGTTCTCGCTTGCGCTGGGTGCCGAGCTCTCGAGGGGCGTCTCCTGGAGATCCGTCGGCGAGAGTGGCGCGACCACGAAAGACATCCTCCGGAGGTTTCTTCCACCGGCTCTCGAGGAGCCAGCCGACATTCTCTTGGTGTCTATTGGCACTAACGATGCAAAAGACTTGAAGCCGCTCGGGCCCACCATTGCGCGGTTTGAGCGCCTCATCACCGTTCTTCGTGAGGGCCACCCGAACGCCGTGATGCTGTTCTCTTCGTTGCCCGCTTTTTACTTGTTCCCGACTCTGCCCGAGCCTCTCCGAGGGATTTTGTATCGGCATGCTCAAGCAATCGAGCGGTCAGTCCGACCACTTATTGAGGCCCGACCCTACGCGTTCATGTCTCCACCGCCCTCGGGGTATCACGACACCTTCTTCGCCGAGGATGGTTTCCACCCCGGCGTAGATGGGTATCGAGACTGGGCGCACTTCGCCCTACGTGATGCTCTCGAGCGTGGCGCACTCGACCAACTAGCCGGCCGATAGACTGGTCTCACTTCGTCTGTTACAAGGGGGCGCACCGTGGCCATCATCGTTGTTGAGGTCATGCCCAAGAAGGAATTGCTAGACCCCGCGGGGAAAGCAGTCCTCGGCGCATTGCACCGTCAGAAGATTGACGACTTCCAAGAGGTTCGTATCGGCAAGCGCTTCGAGCTCCACGTTGAGGGCGTCGCCACCCCCGCGCAGCTAGAGCACGCCAGGTCCCTGGCGGAGAACTTGCTCTCCAACGGTGTCATCGAAGACGTTGTCGACATTCGAGTGGAGGAATCTCCGGCATGAGAGTCGGAGTTGTCACCTTTCCAGGCTCGCTCGATGACCGCGACGCGCAGCGCGCAATTCGCCTCGCTGGTGGAACCCCGGTGCCTCTGTGGCACCAGGAAGCAGACCTTCAGGGCGTCGACGCCCTGGTCTTGCCCGGTGGATTCAGCTATGGCGATTACCTGCGTTGCGGTGCCATAGCTGCGCACTCCACGATCATGTCGGAGGTCATCTCCGAAGCCCGGAAGGGTCTCCCCGTTCTCGGGATCTGTAACGGCTTCCAGATTCTTGTCGAAGCCGGGCTGCTCCCGGGTGGACTGATTCGTAATGACCACGGCGATTTCATCTGCCGTGACCAAAAACTCCGCGTGGAATCAACCGACTCCCTCTGGACCGCCGACTACGCGCCTGACCAAGAGATCACGATTCCGCTCAAGAACGGTGAGGGCGGGTTCATTGCCGACGATGAGACGCTCAAGCGCATTGAGGGCGAGAACCTAGTGGCCTTCCGCTACGTGGAAGTAAACCCCAATGGTTCACTGCACGACATCGCTGGACTGCGCGATGAATCTGGCCGGATTGTCGGCCTGATGCCTCACCCTGAGCACGCAGTGGAGCCAGGTTTTGGTCCAGACACTGATCTAGCAATGAAGTCGGGAACCGATGGTTTGGCGATCTTCACCTCGGTATTGCGCTCTGTGGTGGCGGCATGACCAAGACTCCTGGGTCGCTCTATGCCGCCATGGCTACAGCCGAGATGGTCACCTGGACCGGACTGATCATTGCGATGATTGCCCGCTACGGCTTTGGGTATGAAGGGGAACTGTTCTTCGTCGCTGGCCTTAGCCACGGCATTATTTTTATCGCGTACTGCATCACGGCAGTTGTCGTGGGGATGAACCAGCGGTGGGGGTTCGGGACTATTGCCGTGGCTCTCGTTGCCGCCATCCCCCCGTACGCAACGCTGCCCTTTGACCGCTGGCTGGTTGCACGGAACAAGCTCGAGGGCTCCTGGCGCCTTGAGGACTCTGGTGACCCGCGGGATTCCAGGCTCGTGGATCGGTGGCTACGTTTCTGGCTGCGCCACCCAGCGTGGTTCTTTGTCGTTATTGTCCTCGGGATGGCGGCTGTGTTGACGGTTCTCTTGCTACTGGGTTCTCCCACCGAATGGGGGAACCGCTAATGGCCCTCGATAGCGTCGCCAACGCAGAAGCTACTCCCGAGCGCGAACAGCCCTATGAAGCTCTTGGCCTCAAGACCAACGAATACGAGGAGATCAAGTCGCTGCTCGGCCGCAGACCAACCTCCGGCGAGCTCGCCATGTATTCGGTGATGTGGAGCGAGCACTGCTCATATAAGTCCTCCAAGGTTCACCTTCGCCAGTTTGGTCAGAAGGTGAACGACACCATGCGCAAACACCTGATGGTCGGCATGGGTGAAAACGCCGGCGTTGTCGATATTGGCGAAGGCTGGGCCGTGACGTTCAAAATTGAAAGCCACAATCACCCAAGCTTCATTGAGCCTTTCCAGGGCGCGGCCACCGGTGTTGGCGGGATTGTGCGCGACATCATCTCGATGGGTGCCAGGCCAGTCGCCGTAATGGATGCCTTGCGCTTTGGATCGCTGACCCACCCCGACACTGCCCGGGTGGCACCGGGTGTGGTCAGCGGCATCAGCTTCTATGGCAACTGCTTGGGTTTGCCCAACATCGGCGGAGAAACCTGGTTTGACCCCATCTACCAAAACAACCCTTTGGTCAACGCCTTGGCTCTTGGGGTTCTTCGCCACGAGGATCTCCACCTCGCGAGCGCCAGTGGTGCTGGCAACAAGGTTGTGCTTTTTGGTGCGAGGACCGGTGGCGATGGAATCGGTGGGGCATCGATTCTGGCCAGTGAGACCTTCGACGAGGGTGGTCCCACCAAACGCCCCTCGGTGCAGGTCGGTGACCCGTTTGCGGAGAAAGTTCTCATCGAATGCTGTCTCGAGCTCTTTGCCGAAAACGTCGTGGAAGGCATTCAAGACCTCGGAGCCGCGGGGATCAGTTGCGCGACCTCCGAGTTGGCAGCCAATGGCAACAGTGGCATGGACATCGTTCTCGATCACGTGTTGTTGCGAGATAACTCGTTGACCGCCGAAGAAATTTTGATGTCGGAGAGCCAAGAGCGCATGATGGCAATCGTCACACCGGAGAAGCTCGAGGCGTTCTTAGCAATTACGGATAAATGGGAAGTAGAAACAAGCGTCCTCGGAGAAGTCAACGACAGCGGGCGACTGGTTATCCGCTGGAAGGGTGAAACCATCGTTGATGTCGATCCGAAGACCGTCGCGATTGACTCTCCCGTGTATGAGCGCCCCTATCACCGGCCAGCCTGGCTGGATAAGGTCCAAGCCGACTCGCTCGCGACCGCAGGGCTCTCCCTGGAGCCCAGTGTGTTGCGCGATGAAGCCCTCGCCGTCCTTGGTTCCCCCAATCTGGCTAACCCGGAATGGATCACTAACCAGTACGACCGCTACGTCATGGGCAACACAGCGCTCAGTTACCCCGATGACGCCGGCATGATTCGAGTTGACGAAGAGTCTGGCTTGGGCGTTGCTCTGGCCACCGACGCCAATGGTCGTTACAGCTACCTGGACCCCTACCTGGGGGCTCAACTCGCCCTGTCCGAGGCCTATCGCAACGTCGCTGCAACGGGGGCCGAACCTCGTGCAGTCAGTGACTGCTTGAACTTTGGCAGCCCCGAGGATCCGGAAGTGATGTGGCAGTTCGCTGAGGCTGTACGTGGGCTTGCGGACGCATGCTTGGAGCTCGAGGTTCCGGTCACTGGTGGCAATGTCAGCCTCTACAACCAGACAGGGACCACTCCGATTCACCCCACCCCTGTCGTTGCTGTGATGGGTGTGATCGACACTGTGGATCGTCGTTTGCCAAGCGGTTGGCAGGACGATGGCGAGAACATCTACCTTTTGGGTGAAACCCACGCCGAGCTTGATGGCAGCATGTGGGCGGACGCCGTCCACGGACACTTGGGTGGGATGCCCCCAGCCCCCAACCTGGCGGCCGAGCGAGCCCTGGCCGGTCTCATGGTTGTTGCCGCAAAGGATGGGCTAGTCACCAGCGCCCACGATGTCTCCACAGGAGGCCTGTTCCAGACTTTGGTCGAGGGTGTCCTCCGCAGGCGAGTGGGCGCCAGAATCTGGCTCTCCGAAGTTCTTGAATCCTATGGAGTCGATAACCGGGCGGCCCTGTTCTCGGAGTCCATCGCGCGCATGGTCGTGACGGTTGCCAGGGAGGACGACGTCAAGTTCCGTGGGCTCTGCGCTGGGCGCGGGGTGCCGGTGGCGCGTATTGGTGTGACCGAGACCCCCTCACAGGCTCTCGACATCGCGGAGCTGTTCAGCTTCAGCCTTGACGAGCTGGATCACATTCGTCGCGGGACTATTCCCAACGTCCTTGGCCCCGTAGTGGGCTATTCGCCACAGTAGGCACCGTGGTGAAGAAATCCCGCGTCAGGGGCGCACGATAGCGTTGAGACGTCATGATTGAACCCTCCCGCTTCCTTGTCTCCTCGTCCGATTACGAAAAATGGCTTGAGGTCCGCGCCACCGGCGTGACCGCAACAGCGGTGTCCAAGGCCGTCACGCCGGAAGGATTCAGGGAGGTTATGGACTCTCTGCGAAATCCGACCCCCATCGCCGACAACGACTACATGCGCTTCGGTCGGGAGCAGGAATCCGCGCTGATCGAAAAGCTCTCCACCCAATTCGACTTAGAGCCAAACGACTGGCTCATCGCGAAGGACGATTCGGAGAATCGGTGGCAGATGGCCACCCCCGATGGCCTGTCGCCCGGCCATGATTTGATCGCCGAGGTCAAAACCACCGGTCGCGACTGGGGCGAGTGGAGGGCGGTGCCCGGCCACTACCAGCGACAAGTGCAGTGGCAGCTCTATGTGACCGGCGCCACGAGTTGCGTCTTTGGCTGGATGCTCCGGACAACACGGCAGGGCGACATGGTTCCTGCCTGGCCCGGACCCAAGTTCGTGGTCGTTAATCGGGACGAAGCGCTGATTGAGAGACTCATCGGCGTCGCCGAGAACCTCTACCGAGAATTACCCCTCGCTAGCAGCTAGCTCTTCGTGGTGCTGAATAACTTCAGCAAGAATGAAGCTCAAGAACTTCTCTGCGAACGCGGGGTCTAGGTCCGCTTCCGAAGCGAGCGCTCGGAGTCGCTGAAGCTGCGCCGCCTCGCGGGCCGGGTCCGATGGGGGCATGCCCGAGCGAGCCTTCAGTCGGCCCACCTGCTGAGTGACCTTGAAACGCTCGGCCAACAGGTGCACAAGCGCTGCATCGATATTGTCGATGCTCTTGCGCAAGGAGGCGAGCTCAGCAGGAATCTCAGCGGTCATAGAGCGACCCTACCGAGGGGAGGGCGTCCGTGACTAGTCCAGAAGTGCGTGGCGAGTGACGATGGCGTCCCTCGAGGGGCCAACACCGATGGCAGAAATTCGGGCGCCACTCATCCCCTCCAGGGCAAGAACGTAATCCTGGGCAGCCTTCGGCAAATCACCGAACTCCCGAATACCGGTGAGGTCCTCGCTCCAACCCGGGAAATACTCGTAAATTGGCGTTGCGTGGTGGAAATCAGACTGCGACCACGGCACCTCATCGACCCGGGTGCCATCAACGTCATAGGCCACGCAGACGGGAATCTTCTCGAGACCCGTCAAAACGTCGAGCTTCGTCAAGACAAAGTCGGTCACACCATTGATGCGGGCTGAGTAACGGGCAATCGGAGCGTCATACCAACCACAGCGCCTGGGGCGACCGGTCGTGGTGCCAAACTCGTGACCCTTCTCGCGCAAGAACTCGCCGAACTCATCCTCGAGCTCAGTGGGGAACGGGCCCGAGCCAACCCGGGTCGTATACGCCTTGACGATGCCAATGACGGTAGAGAGTCGCCATGGTGCGATTCCTGAGCCGGTCGCAGCGCCACCGGCCGTTGCGCTGGAGGAGGTGACAAACGGATAGGTTCCGTGGTCAACATCCAGCATGGTGGCCTGGCCGCCTTCGAAAAGAACGGTCTTGTCGTCTTCGAGAGCCTTGTGCAGGAGAAGGGCGGTGTCTTGAACCATCGGGCGAAGGCGATCTCGGTAGGAGAGAAGCTCCTCCACCACCTCATCAACCTCAATCGCGCGGCGGTTGTACACCTTGACCAACAGGTGGTTCTTCTGGTGGAGAGCACCCTCCACCTTCTGACGCAGGATTCCCTCGTCAAAAATGTCCTGAACCCGAATTCCCACTCGGTTGATCTTGTCGGCGTACGTGGGGCCAATTCCGCGGCCGGTCGTTCCAATCTGGCGCTTACCGAGGAAGCGTTCAGTGACCTTATCCAGGGTCCGGTGATACTGCGTGATGAGGTGCGCATGAGAACTAATCACCAGGCCTGAAACATCGATGCCGCGGGCTTCAAGGGCATCGAGCTCTTCCATCAGCACTTCGGGGTCAATAACAACACCGTTGGAAATAACGGGCACAACGCCTGGGGTCAAAATCCCCGAGGGCAAAAGGTGCAGGGCATACTTCTCGTCACCGATGACAACGGTGTGGCCGGCATTGTTGCCGCCATTGAACTTAACGACGTAGTCGATGCGCTCAGCGATGAGGTCGGTAGCTTTACCTTTACCCTCATCGCCCCATTGGGCTCCGACAATTACAACGGCGGGCATCAGGATTCCTTTGTTAAGCCACCCTTACCCACACAGTCTAGCGATTTCGAGCCCTCATGCCAGGCCTCGCCTGGACGCCACGGTTCAGAACACGGGATACTTCTCTAGTGACCGAATTACGCGTCGTTGTGGCCGATGACCACCAGCTGACGCTCTCTGGCGTTGCCGACTCCTTGTCGATGAACGGTGTCACAATCGTTGGCCGCGCTCGTAATGCGCCAGACGCCATCGCGCTGGTTTTGCAGACCAAACCTGACGCTCTCGTGAGTGATCTTGATTTTGGGCCAGGTCCCACCGGGATTGATATCGCCACACACCTGCGAAAGAAGCTCCCGAAGCTCGGAATTGTTGTTCTGAGCGCGTACGGCGACCCTCGTCTCCACCACGCCAGTTTGGGGGAAGCGCCGAAAGGCATGGTCTATCTGATCAAGCAGCAAGTGAGCGAGACAGCCGACATCGTCGACGCCGTTGCGCTGTCGATCGAACGAGCCGAAAAAGCGGAGAAGGGCGAACTCCCCAGGGTTAATCTGACACCTGCCCAGATAGCTGTCCTGCTTTTGGTAGCCCAAGGCCTTGCGAATCAGGCAATCGCGAACGAACTCTCCGTTACCGAAGAATCGGTATCGAAGACCATCAACCGGATGATCAAGAGGCTGGGCCTTCCGACTGGCGCGAACATCAACTCACGCGCGGCTTTGGTCCAGAGCTACTTCGATCTGGTGGGCGCTAACCGATGAATCCCCGCCTGAGGGAACTAAAAGAGCGCATCGGTGGGCGCTACGCGCTGTCACTGCCAATCTTCCTGTTTTCATCACCATTCTGGATTTTTGGCTTCGTGCTCAACGAACCGGCGAGCTTCAACACCCTCGAGGGATTCATCAAGGGCCTCGCTATCGCCACCGTCGGCCAAGTTGCCATGGGTTTAGTGCTGTGGATTGGTCACCTAACAGTCGGCCGGAATCGTGCAACTCAGCCAATGTCGCTCACAGCCCTCACCCTGGTGTGGTCGGCCTCCGCGATTGCCCGTATGTCGGTCATAGTGGCAGGGCTCAATCTTTTGTCGTTACCCAACGACGTCCCGCTCGCAACTCGCCTCATCGTGAGCGTTGTGATGGCAACGGTGGGCTTTGCACTGGGCTCCTACACGGTTGATGGGCTCGTGCGATTCAGGGAACAACGAGCAGAACTTCTGCACAATTTGCTCGAGAGCGAAGAACAACTCTCCGCTCACCGAAGTGCCGTCGCCACCATGAAAACAGCCCTGGTCGAGCGCGTGGACCAGAAAATGGATGAGTCTCGCAAATCATCCGAACGGTCGCTAGACCAACTAGAAAGAGCCCTCCTGAGTCGCTCGGATGCGAAGCCAGCGCTTGATGAGCTCCGCGGTCTCTCAGATGAGACATGGAGAAAGGTCAGCGTCGACTTGTCGGTCAACGCCCCCAAGATGGTGCCGAAGATTCGACTGCTCGAGTTCCTCGCGCTGTTCGCTGGATCTGGACCGTTTCGTCTGCCATTGCTAGCTCTTGTGACCCCATTCCTTTACGTCATCGTGTACTCCCGCGTATTCGATCCCATAATCGGCGCGTTTTTCTCGCTCGCGTGGCTTGGCGGAGCTGTCGTCTTCGGGTTAGTCGCAAACTGGATTTTGGCGAGATTGCGACGATTCGTTGTACCGGCGCTCGTTGCGAGCCTGGCCGTCATGGTGTTCTCATCGGTACCGGTTATTTCCTTGGCAGAGTTCTTAGGCGTTTCCGCGGCATACCCAGCACGGGTCATTAGCGTCCACGCAATTTCACTCGTGATTGTCATAGTCGCCTCCCTGCCACCCACGGTGCAGATGGCGCGACAAACTGTGCTCGATAACCTGCAGAAATATATGGACCGGGCGACGTTGGAGAAGCTTCACGTGGAGAGCCAGCTGGCGATTGTCAGCCAGAAATTGGCGAGTCAACTTCACGGCGACGTAAGGGGGAACTTCCTCGCCGCCATCTTGAATCTCCAGCGACACATTGACGAAGGCCAGGTCGATGAGGCGCTCGCTGCGATTCGCAAGCTGCGGCTCGCTCTGGCTGAGCGCCTCGATGTGCCAGCCGATGAGGATAACGACCTGGAGGCGCTCGCCCAGTTCGTCTCAAACTGGTCGGCCATTCTGGACGTGTCCTTTGACAACCCACTCGAGAGTGTCCCCGGGGAATTCATGCCAGCAGTGCACACCGTGGTGGTCGACGCCATCAACAATGCGGTTCGCCACGGTGATGCAGACTGGGTGCGCATTGGATTCACAATCGAGTCAGACGCGTTGGTGCTAAATATCCGCAACAACGGCTCTGATCGCGCCAGTAGCCGAGTGGGCCTTGGCACCCTGCACCTCAATCAGTTAGCTCCAGACCAGTGGTCTCGCTTCACGACTGACCAAGGCGTCGTCCAGCTAGTGGTGCGCCTCGAACGCCAGCACCTGACGGCGGTCTCAAGCCGGGTTTAGATCTGCGTGATGCATCACCCACTGATGCATCACAATCGCCGCTGCAGCGCTCGCGTTCAACGAACGGGTTGAGCCGAACTGGGTAATCTCAACAGCCATTGACGCTGCCTGGAGTGCTTCTGAGGAAAGCCCTGGGCCCTCCTGGCCAAAGAGCAGAATGCATTCCTTAGGCAAAACGACCTTCTCGATGGGCTTGGACTGGGGAACATTGTCGATGGCAACTATGGGAAGGTTGTGGGTTTTCGCGAAGCTCACCAAAGCGTCAACCGTGTCGTGGTGAAGAACATGCTGATAGCGATCGGTCACCATCGCTCCGCGTCGATTCCAACGCTTGCGCCCCACGATGTGGACGGTGTCCGCCAGAAACGCGTTGGCCGTGCGGACAATGGAACCGATGTTCAGGTCGTGTTGCCAGTTCTCAATCGCGACATGAAAGCTGTGTCGTTTTGTGTCCAAGTCGGCAACGATTGCTTCCATCGTCCAATAGCGATACTTATCGACCACGTTGCGAGAGTCACCGGTAGCAAGAAGCTCCGGGTCAAAGCGAGGATCGGTGGGGAGTGGTCCAACCCACGGGCCCACTCCGTGGGTGGACTTTTCCGGATGGTTCTCTTCGCCAGTCACGAGCTCTAGCCTAGGCACCAGGCGCTAGCCTGTGGGCATGCCTCCGCTCGCCTGGGATTCGACCGGGCCAAATCTTCTTCTCCAGGGCGACAACCTTGACCATCTCGCGGCTATCCCTGATGGGTCCATCACCCTCGCGTACCTTGACCCGCCTTTCAACACCGGTCGAACCCAAGTACGAAAGACCACTTCCGCGCGCTCTGGGGGCGAGGGGACGCGGGGAGGATTCGGTGGCCGGCTGTATGACCTCACACTCGAGAAACTTCTCAGTTACGACGACAGCTTTGCTGATTACTGGGCGTTTCTGGCACCAAGGCTTGAGCAGACCTGGCGTGTTCTCTCGCCCCGGGGAACGCTCTATCTCCATTTGGACTGGCACGAGGTGCACTACGCAAAAGTCGCGTTAGACATGATTTTTGGACGTGAGAATTTCCTCAACGAGATCATCTGGGCCTACGACTACGGTGGAAAAACGAAGAAGCGCTGGCCGACCAAACACGACACGATCCTCGTGTACGTAAAAGACCCGGGGAATTACGTCTTCAACTCCGAGGCCATCGACCGCGAGCCCTACATGGCCCCTGGTCTCGTCGGCGCCGAGAAGGCCGCACGTGGCAAGTTACCTACCGATGTCTGGTGGCACACCATTGTGAGTCCCACCGGTCAAGAAAAGACCGGTTACGCGACCCAGAAGCCTTTAGGTATCTTGCGCCGCATCATTCAAGCCTCGAGCAACCCCGGAGATTGGGTCTTGGACCCCTTTTCCGGAAGCGGCACGACAGCTCACGCCGCTGCCGAACTCGGGCGACGTTTCGTTGCTATTGATGCCCACCCAGATGCGCACGCCATCATGGCGAAGCGGCTCGCGCCCTACCTCTAGTCGACGAGATCGCCCTGGAGGGTGCCCCCAGACGAGCGGAGGGCGAAGCAGTAGACACCGCGCTCGCCCTGCGCCCATTGTTCATCACTTGCCGGATACGAGTAATCAACAATCAGGTCGTCATACTCCGTCACGAGGCTGTAATCAATGACGTCCCTAACATCACAGGCTTCCCGGGCGAGTTGTGCAACCTCATCAACGCCGGGGTACGGGTCATCTGCGCGAGTAGACAGAAGCGTTGCCGATACAACCTGCGCATCGTGCGGTACCTCGCACCCCACGACGGTGAACTCTTCGGCGAATGCCCCGTCGAACCCCGAAATGCACTCACCGCCCCGAAGCTCGTCCCAGGCCCACCGTCCGGGTTCCACAGGAATCCCAGAAAGAACGGGGAACTCAATTGCTGGCGCCTCGACCTCTTCGGCAACACTCTCCACGGCGTCGTCACTGCCAAGTGATTGACCCAGGAGAAATGCCCCCGCGAGTATCGCGACGACGACCAGGGTGCCCAGAATCCACAGGCCAATGAAGATGCTTTGCCCGGCGGCCGTGGAGGTCAGACGCTTTTTAGGCGGGCGTACCGGTGAGGGCTGCTCTGTCGTCACTTACAGGCCCAGGTCATCAAGGCTGATTGCGGCGCGATAGGGGTAACCAGCGTCTTCGATAACCTGATCAGCCCCGGTCTTGCGATCAACAACAACACACACCGCAACCACTTCAGCGCCTGCTTGTTCCAGCGCCCGCGCTGCGGCCAGGGGCGATCCACCCGTTGTCGAGGTGTCTTCGACAACGACTACTCGCTTGCCCTTCACATCGGGGCCTTCAACCTGTCGACCGCGACCGTGGTCTTTCGGTTCTTTACGCACCACGCAGGCGTCATAGGTCTTTCCCGCGAGAATGCCGCGGTGCATGATTGCACTCGCGATGGGGTCGGCGCCCATCGTGAGGCCACCGATGATGTCAACGGGTTCAAACTCAGCGAGCAACTCCAACATCACATCGCCGATGAGCGGGGCGACGCGGTGGTCGAGACTCACTTGACGGAGGTCGATATAGAAACTGGCTTTTTTGCCACTGGTGAGGGTGAAGTCCCCGTGGTGCACGGCTTCCCTGGAGATGAAACCAATGAGCTCGTCCCGTGCGCTTGCCATGCGTTTAGTCTACCGAGGCGCTTTAGGCTGAAGGGGTGAGGATAGCCACGTGGAACGTCAACTCGATTCGAACGCGCAAGCACAACGTCATTGATGCTTTGCACGCCTATGACATCGATGTCCTCGCGATGCAAGAAACCAAGTGCCGCGACGACCAGTTCCCTTATGACGATTTTGAGGCCGCTGGCTATGAGATCGTTCACCACGGACTCAATCAGTGGAACGGAGTGGGCTTCGCTTCGAGACTGCCCTTAGCTGACCCAGAGGTGGGCTTTCCTGGCATGCCAGGCTTCACCAAGAACCCCGACGAGCCAGCCGCTCTGGAGGCTAGGGCGCTCTCCGTCACGGTTGAGGGAATCCGGCTGTGCAGTGTCTATGTGCCAAACGGGCGCGGAATCGATGATCCGCATTTTTCCTACAAACTCTCCTGGATAGACGCTCTGGCTTCAGCATGGAGTTCTTACCGCTCCAGCCCCGATGCTCTGCCTCTCGCTGTGCTCGGGGATTTCAACATTGCTCCGCTGCCTTCGGATGTGGGAGACCCCGCCTTTCTTGTCCCTGGCACGACCCATACTTCTCCAGCAGAGCGCAGCGCACTCGATTCCTTTCTCCAAACGGCCGGGCTAGTCGATCTCGTGCGGCCCAGCGTCCCCGAGGGCTTTACCTTCTGGGATTACACCGGAGGAAAGTTTCCCAAAAACCACGGTCTTCGGATCGATTTCGTCTTTGGCTCTCCCGAACTGGTCGAATTGCTCTCCGGGGCAGAAATTCTGCGCGACACGAGGCGCGCAGAAGCGCCCTCCGACCACGTTCCCGTGCTTGTCGAGATCGCGAGTGAGGATGACGACCGCCCCATGGTCTTCTAGGCCACAAAGCGCAATATTTTTGCGTGGCAACGGTCAGATTCGCGCGTCAATTGTGTAAAACGCACCCATGCGCACGCCAGCCCCTGCTTACACTGAGCCAGACGCTCGATTTGTGCCAAGGAGGACGCTATGGAGACGACGATGTCGACTCGCGCTTGGAGCACTCACGACATTCGTGACTCAGCCCACTGGCAGACCATCAAAGACGGATGCTCTGCCCTGCAGAGCAGGCAAATCAAGGATGGCAGCATCCCCGAAGCGTCTCACCACGCGGAGGCCGCCGCTTCGGTAGCCGCGATCGTGCAGGCGTTGTCTGCTCTCGTCCCGCACGTTCCCCACGACGCCGCATACCTCGAAGCGCTCGCTACCGACTTCGCCGCATGGGTTGAGAGCGGCTTTGGTGTTCCCGACTTCTACGACTCACTTGCCCTTTTTCACCCCGAGGCCAATCGCGTTGATGGGGCGGTCCACCTCGTCGTCTTCCCGATGTACACGCAGAATGGCTCCACCAACCGCTTCTTCGAAGCGGTGCTGTGTGAAACCATTTGGCCGGACTTCGTCTCGAGTCTTGAGAGTGGCTCCTACGGAAACTTGATGTTCGTCCCTCTTCGGTTCATTGACTTCACCGCCGGATACGACACCAACTCTGCCGTGCTGTTTCCGGAGTCGGTAGCAGTCACTCCTCGGGTTCCACCCGGTGCCCCTGAGGGCACCGCTCCGTCTTTACCCACCTTCACCTGGGGTGGCATCTTCGCCGATCGCGAAGCTGCGAGGTTTAGAAAAGTTGTCAAACACGCGATTGACATCACTCACCTTGA
The DNA here is from genome assembly GCA_021741945.1 of Pontimonas sp. Lineage (GTDB taxonomy): Bacteria > Actinomycetota > Actinomycetes > Actinomycetales > Microbacteriaceae > Pontimonas. The sequence continues at coordinate 22,365 of JAIOWV010000003.1, read as the reverse complement.
GCTCCCCACGAACGCAAAACGGCTCCTCGAGGATCAGAAACTCACGGAAGAGACATTTGTGATGTGGGATTTGATCCACGACCGCACCCACATGCGCGGAGATTTGCCGTTCGACCCCTTCATGATCAAGCAGCGCATGCCCTTCTACCTGTACGGGCTCGAGGAACTGCGGTGTGATCTCACCGCCTTCCGCGAGGCCGTGACACTGATGCGTGACCCCAAGACGGATGACAAGACTCGCACCCACGCTGAACTCGTCCAGTACGCAGTGGTGTTCGACCGCATCTTCCGTTTCCCCCTGACCGGTGGCCGAGTGCGCAATTACGACAGCGTGGCCGGGCAATTACTGTTTGCCTGGATGCACCAGCACCACGTCCTGCACTGGACAGACACCAAGCTCACGATCGACTGGGACGCCATGCCCGACACTGTCGTCGAACTCTCGGACCGCATCAACGAGCTCTACTGGGCCTCGATCGATCGGCCCAAGATCGTTCACTGGATTGCTGCTCACGAACTCGTCAGCGAAGTCTTGGCCCCCCACCCTGCCTCGCGTTTCTTGGCTCGTGAGCTTCCCCTCGAGGGAACGCCCGGAGACATCACCGACCAGGTGATGGATGATGAATTCCCCCTCTCCATGTTCTATGAGGCGCTCTCCAAGAAGCTTGGCCCCACGATTGAACAGACCGCCGGAATCACCGGCACAAGCGGAATCTAGTCGCCTAACTGTCATGATGGTCTGGTGAGACTTCATAACCCCGACTGGCGCGGTTTTGCCAGCGACAACTATTCCGGTGTACACCCAGAGGTGTTGGTTGCCCTGGAAGAGGCGAACCAAGGACACCAAGTGTCCTATGGGGAAGATGACTACACCGCTGCGCTAACCCACACCATTCGCGAACACTTTGGCGCCCAGGCCGAGGTTTTTCCGGTCTTCAACGGAACCGGCGCCAACGTCGTTGCGCTTACAGCCATGATGCCTCGTTGGGGAGCCGTGATCTGTAGCTCCCTCGCCCACATTCACACCGATGAGGGCGGCGCTCCTGAACGTGTCAGCGGCCTCAAGCTCTTCACTGTTCCTGCTCCCGAAGGAAAGCTGACGCCCGAGTTGATTGCGACTGAAGCCTTCGGCTTTGGCGACGAACATCGTGCGCAACCACTGGTTGTCTCCATCACTCAGAGCAGCGAACTGGGTACCGTCTACACGCCAGACGAGATTCGAGCCATCACGACCTTCGCTCACGAGAAAGGCATGCTCGTTCACATGGACGGAGCGCGCCTCTGGAATGCCGCGGCCAGCCTCAACCTGCCCTTCCGCGCCTTCACCACAGACGTGGGAGTTGATGTTCTGAGCCTCGGTGGAACCAAGAACGGTCTGCTGGGCGCTGAAGCGATCGTTGTTCTGAACCCCAAGGCAGTCGAGGGGCTCATCTATTTGCGCAAACTCAGCATGCAACTGGCCAGCAAGATGCGCTTCGCGAGCGCACAGATTCTTGCTCTGTTCACTGACGACCTGGGTCTGCGCTCTGCACGGCATGCCAACGCCATGGCCTCGCGCTTGAGATCTGCTCTGGAGGAGCGGATCTCATCAGGAGCAATTTCGGGTCTCGGCTTTAGCGCACCGACCCAAGCCAACGCGGTTTTCGCCCTTCTCGACAATGCGGTTGCCGATCGAATCCGTGAGAAGTTCCGGTTCTATGACTGGGACCGCGCGAAGGGCGAAGTCAGGTGGATGTGCTCCTTCGACACGACGGAGGACGATATTGCCCGCTTCGTTGACACCATCACGGCTGAGCTTCAGGCGTAGTTGGCACTTCCCGAGACAAGGTCACCGAGTGGTTTGCGCACCCGGGGTGCCTTCTCCCGCTCCTGCAGATTCTCTGGAAGATCGGCCACATCACCCTGAAGACCCAAGGTCATCACGGTGACCACTCGGTGGTGATCGTCAAGGCCCAAGGCATTACCCAGAGCCTCTGAATCGAACCCACCCATCTGGTGAACGAGGATTCCCTCAACCGTGGCCTGGACACTGAGGTGAGCAACCGCTTGACCCAGGTCATACCAAGCGTGAGAGAGGGCTTTACCTTCATCGGTGTGAGTCCTTGCAATGTTGGCGACCAACGCACTGGCGTGCTCAGCCCAGACTGCGTTGCCCGAAGCGAGAGTCCCGAGGATTGTGGAGAAGACCTCGTCGCCTCGAAATCCCACGACAAACGACCATGGCTGCGAGTTGCTTGAGCTTGCTGCCCACCGTGCAGCCTCAAAAAGCGGACCGACCTGCTCTGGCGTCAATGTGGCGCTCGGGGAATAGGCGCGAGGGCTGCGCCTCCCCGCCAGTGCGTCATGGAGGGGGAAGGTCTTGGTGGAAGTGCTCTCGGTCATCATGTCCTTAGGTTATGTATTTAGTGGAGTGCGATCCGCTCGCGGTCAGTTATTCCAGGCTAAACGGAGCTACAGTCAGACCCGAAGAGTCGCTCGCCAGGTCAACACGAACGGTGTCACCGTCGTGAATTTCCCCAGAAAGCAAGGCCTTAGCCAAGCGATCGTCGATTTGTTTCTGCATCAATCGCCGTAGTGGTCGCGCTCCATAGAGCGCGTCATACCCTTTATCCGCAAGCCACAGCCTGGCAGCAGGTGTGACTGCGAGCTCTAGCCTCCGCTCAGAAAGACGCTTCTGAAGGCGATCGACCGTGATTTCAACAATCTGACCGAGGTCCTCGCCAGACAGTGTCGAGAACACCACGATGTCGTCAAGCCGGTTCACAAACTCGGGCTTAAACGCCCGCCTGACTTCAGCGTTGACAGCGGTCACCTTGTCATCCCGCGACAGCCCCTCGTCCACAAGGAACTGGGAGCCGAGATTCGACGTCAGAACCAGAATCGTGTTTCTGAAGTCGACCGTTCGCCCTTGCCCATCCGTGAGTCGACCGTCATCAAGGACCTGCAAAAGGAGGTCGAAGACCTCCGGGTGGGCTTTCTCCACCTCATCCAAAAGAATGACCGAGTATGGTCGCCGACGCACGGCTTCCGTCAGCTGCCCACCCTGTTCATAGCCGACATAGCCGGGAGGGGCGCCGATAAGGCGCGATACGGCGAACTTCTCGCCGTATTCACTCATATCGATGCGAACCAACGCCTTCTCGTCGTCAAAGAGGTAGTCGGCAAGCGCCTTCGCCAGCTCGGTCTTGCCCACACCCGTGGGGCCTAGGAACAAGAAGGACCCAGTCGGACGGCCGGGATCGCTGAGGCCTGCGCGCGATCGACGCACCGCCTCGCTGACTGCCTTCACGGCGTCCTTCTGACCGACAAGGCGCTTCGCGAGTTCGGTCTCCAGGTGGAGCAAACGCTCGGTTTCACCCTGGGTGAGCTTGTCAACCGGGATCCCCGTCCACGCGGCCACTACTGCAGCGATATCTTCATCGGTGACCTGGTCGTTGACCATCCGATCGGCCGAGGGCTCTCCGTTTTCTGCGGTGGAAATCGCGGTCTCAATACCCGGAATGACCTCGTAGTTGAGCTTGGACGCGTCCTCGTAACGCCCCTCGCGCATGGCGCGGTCCAGGTCAATGCGCGCCTCATTGAGCTGAGTCTTGAGCTCACCGACGTCCTGCAGTGATGCTTTTTCTGTGGCCCACTTGTCTTGAAGCGCCGACAGTTCTGCTTCTTTCTCCGCCAGATCCTCCCGCAGTTTTGCGAGGCGATCCTTCGAGGCATCGTCCTTCTCTTTTTTGAGCGCTAACTCCTCAATGCGCATGCGGTCAACCAGACGACGAAGTTCGTCAATTTCCACCGGGGAGGACTCGATTTCCATTTTCAGGCGACTGGCGGCCTCATCAATCAGGTCAATCGCCTTGTCCGGTAGCTGACGGGAGGTGATGTATCGGTTGGACAGGGTTGCCGCCGCAACAAGCGCACTGTCAGCAATGATGACCTTGTGGTGCGCTTCGTAACGCTCCTTCAAACCGCGCAGAATTGCGACCGTGTCCTCGACACTCGGCTCGCCCACGAAAACCTGCTGGAAACGACGCTCAAGCGCCGCGTCCTTCTCGATGAACTCCCGATACTCATTCAGGGTCGTCGCGCCAATCAGGCGCAGTTCACCCCTAGCGAGCATGGGCTTGAGCATGTTGGCCGCAGCCACTGAGCCTTCCCCGCCTCCAGCACCCATCAGCGTGTGAAGTTCGTCGACGAAGGTGATGATTTCGCCTTCGGCGTCGTTGATTTCTTTCAGAACTGCCTTAAGGCGCTCTTCAAACTCACCCCGATACTTGGCGCCCGCGACAATGGCTGCCATGTCGAGGGAAATGAGTTGTTTGCCCTTCAGGGAGTCTGCGACGTCACCAGCCACGATGCGCTGAGCCAAGCCCTCGACGACTGCGGTCTTTCCCACGCCTGGTTCACCAATGAGGACCGGGTTGTTCTTAGTGCGCCTTGTCAACACCTGTGACACCCGGCGAATCTCTTGGTCGCGACCGATGACGGGATCGAGTTTTCCCTCGCGGGCAATATCAGTCAGGTTCACGCCATAGAGCTCAAGCGCGCTTTTTTGACCGTTCTCTTCTGAAGACTGTGCCATGGGAGACCCCCTTACCTTTGAGATTCCTGGGATGGTGGCAGGGCCCAGCGCAGAGGATTCCACACCACAACTTGGTTGGACTTCTTCGCTCTCTGCCCCGCACGAAGTGGAACAACCTCGCCCTCGGATCCGGCAGCAAAAACCCGGCGGCCGGAGCGAGCCAACAACTCATCGGCCAGCGCGCTTTCCAGGTCCCGCACGCGCCTCTGCAAGTGATCGACTTGGCTTTCGAGCTCCAGGATTCGCTTGATCCCCTCGAGGTTCAATCCCTCAGCGCTCAAACGTGAAATCTCCCGGAGGTGGACGACATCCTTCATCGAATACCTTCTCGTCCGCCCGGCCGTCCGGGTCGGACTCACCAAACCCAGGCGGTCATACTGACGCAGGGTCTGGGGGTGCATGCCCGCGAGCTCCGCTGCGGCAGCGATAGAAAAGAGTGGTGTGAGCTCATCCATGGCTACTTCTTCGCCCTCTTGAGCAGCTCATCGCGCGGGTTTTCCCCGGGAAGCGCGCTAAAGAGTTTCTCGAGGTGCCCCTTTGCAGCCCCGGACAGGTGGGAAGGAACGGCAACGGCCAGTTCCACCAAGAGATCACCCAGCGCTGTTCCACCGCGAACGCCGCGTCCCTTAACCCGCAAAACCTGACCACTCGGGGTCCCTGGCGCGACCTTGACCTTCACCACGTCGCCGTCAATGGTGGGAACCTCGATTGTGGCACCCAAGGTTGCTTCCAAGAACGTCACCGGAACAACAACACGCAGGTTGTCCCCGTCGCGATTAAAAATCGGGTGCTTGGGCACGCCCACCGTGATGATGGCATCGCCCGGGCGACCGCCATCGGGGCTCGGGTGGCCTTTTCCACGCAAGCGAACCTTTTGGCCATCCTTCACACCGGCAGGAATGCGGGCCTTGATGGTGTTCCCGGAGGGCCCCTCCAGGGTCACATCCGTTCCCGATACCGCAGTCTTCAGATCAAGGGTCACCCGCGACACAACGTCACGGCCTTTGGTTGGTTCGCGATATCCCTGGAAACCGCCACCACCGCCAAACAAGCCGGAGAACAGGTCCCCGAAGTCAGCGTTACGGCCGCCGCGGGCTGCGCCCTCACCAAACATGCCACCGAAGATGTCATCAAAACCACCTTGGCCACCGCCAGCGGTGAAGCGCGGACCACCGGCTGCCATTGCACGAATCTGGTCATACTCGGAGCGTTGGGTTGCGTCGGAGAGCACCGAATAGGCCTCGGAAATTTCCTTGAACCGCGCCTCCGCAGCTGCATCACCCTGATTCGAATCCGGGTGATATTTGCGCGCTAGTGAGCGGTAGGTTTTCTTGAGCTCGGCGTCAGAGACGTCCTTAGACACCCCGAGAATCGCATAGAAGTCTTTCTCTAACCAGTCTTGGCTTGCCACCTAGCTCACCCCCTCGCTTACTGGTCCGCTGGAACCTGGACAGCCACTTTCGCCGGCCGGATGAGGCGATCGCCCAGGGTGTAACCACCCTCGATGACCTCTGCAACCGTGTCGGAGGTGGCCTCGGCGCTCGGAATTCTGACCATGGCTTCGTGAATGGCCGGGTCGAAGGCTTCGCCGACGGTGCCGACAGCCTTTACCCCGTAGCGGTCAAAACCGGTACGCAGCTTCTGCGACACCAACTCCAACGGCGTCCCCGCGAGGTCGCCGTGGGCATCTGCGCGATCGAGGTCATCCAGCGCAGGAAGGAGTGAGCGCACAACCTCTGCAATCACTGCCTCACGGTTGGCCTGGCGATCCCGTTCGACCCTGGTTCGGAAGTTCTGGAGCTCCGCCTCTGCTCGGGCGGCCCGGTCGCGGTATTCCGCGACCAGGTCACGCTCGGCATCGTCAAGAATCTCGAGATCCTCCGGGCTGAGGCCATCGGCCTCAGTACCCTCGGAGACGTCCTCGCGAACGTCCCCCGTTTCTGGATCAATACGACGCTTATCGGTGATCAGCGGCTCTGACTCTTCATCAGGGCTCGGTGCTTGCTTCTCAGACATGCGTCCTACTTCTTGGGTTCTGCGTCGTCGTCCACGACCTCGGCATCGACGATGTCCTCGTCACTGCCCTCGGCCTCGGCCTCTGGAGCGGCCTCGCCCTCAGGGGTGGCCTGATAAAGGGCCTCGCCCAACTTGGTCTGGCTCTGGCTGAGTGTTTCCACGGCCTTCTTAAGCGCAGCCTCGTCGTCACCAGCAAGAGCTGACTTGAGTGCATCGACGTCAGCTTGGACCTCGGACTTGACGTCCTCTGGCAGCTTCTCGTCGTTCTCTTTGAGGATCTTCTCCACCGAGTAGGCAAGCTGCTCAGCGCTGTTGCGCTCTTCAGCAGCCTCGCGGCGCTTCTTGTCCTCAGCAGCGTTCTCTTCAGCCTCGCGAACCATGCGCTCGATGTCTTCCTTAGGCAAGGAAGAACCACCGGTGATGGTCATGGACTGCTCTTTGCCAGTTCCTTTGTCCTTGGCAGAGACGTGAACAATACCGTTCGCGTCGATGTCGAAGGTCACTTCAACCTGAGGAACTCCCCTAGGCGCTGGAGCGATTCCGGTCAGCTCGAAAGTACCAAGAGCCTTGTTGTCCCTGGTGAACTCACGCTCACCCTGGAAGACCTGAATCGACACCGAGGGCTGGTTATCATCCGCCGTTGTGAAGGTTTCGCTTCGCTTGGTGGGGATAGCTGTGTTGCGCTCGATCAGCTTGGTCATGATGCCACCCTTGGTTTCAATACCGAGGCTCAGCGGCGTCACATCGATCAGCAGAACGTCTTTCCGCTCGCCCATCAGAACACCAGCCTGCAAAGCAGCACCGACAGCCACGACCTCGTCGGGGTTGACACCCTTGTTGGGTTCCTGGCCACCGGTGAGCTCGGTGACCAAAGTGGTCACCGCTGGCATACGGGTCGATCCACCCACGAGCACAACGTGAGAAATGTCGGAGAGCTTCACTCCGGCTTCCTTGATGACGTCGTTGAACGGCTTCTTCGTCCGCTCTAGAAGGTCCTTGGTGAGCTCCTCAAACTTGGCCCTGGTCAGGGTCTCGTCGAGGTTTGCTGGCCCGCTGTCGGTCAGAGACAGGTAGGGCAGCTGAACCTGGGTGCTCGTAGAGCTCGAGAGCTCCTTCTTGGCCTGCTCAGCAGCCTCCTTGAGGCGCTGCTTGGCAATCTTGTCGTTTGTGACGTCAACACCGGTCGTCTCCTTGAAGCGGGTAGCAAGGTAGTCGACGATGCGAGCATCCCAGTCATCTCCACCAAGCCGGTTGTCACCGGCGGTCGAGCGCACCTGGATGGTCGAGAACTCGTCGTCCTTGCCCACCTCGAGCAAGCTGACGTCAAACGTTCCACCACCAAGGTCGAAGACGAGAATGAGCTCGTCTTCCTTACCCTTGTCGAGGCCGTAAGCCAGCGCGGCCGCGGTGGGCTCGTTGATGATGCGCAGAACATTTAGTCCTGCAATCTCGCCAGCATCCTTGGTTGCCTGACGCTCAGCGTCGTTGAAGTATGCGGGGACGGTGATTACCGCGTCGGTGACGGTCTCACCGAGGTATGCCTCGGCATCGCGCTTGAGCTTGGCAAGAATGCGCGCGGAAATCTCCTGCGGCGTGTACTTCTTGTCGTCAATCTCTTGCTTCCAGTCGGTGCCCATGTGGCGCTTCACCGAGGAGATTGTGCGATCAACGTTCGTGACAGCCTGGCGCTTGGCGGTCTCGCCAACGAGCACTTCTCCGTCCTTGGTGTACGCGACTACCGAGGGCGTTGTGCGAAAACCCTCTGCGTTAGCAATAACTGTGGGCTCTCCACCTTCAAGAACGGACACCACCGAGTTGGTGGTTCCTAAGTCAATTCCTACTGCGCGTGCCATGTGGCCTGCTCCTTCGTGTTGTATCAGGGTGCCGGATATGAGCCGGCAGGACTCAATTGTGAAACATGAGTCGCCTCTTGTCAAGTTTTTGAAAGAATATCTGAGTCGAGGCGACTCAGATAGTTGTTTGCCGATAAACACCCCGCGCGTTACCTAGAGTTTCGAAAAAGCGACTACCTTTCTCTTTATGGCCAAGGACGGCGCCCGCGATGTTTCGCCCGAAATTGGGCTTGCTAAAAACGATGGAAAAACAATTCCACGCAAGCGCATTTACGCATGGGCTTTCTGGGACTGGGCGACCCAGCCTTTCAACACTGTTCTGATCAGCTTCGTGTGGGTTCCGAGCTATCTGACCAGCACCTTCTTCCTCAATCCCGATGTCGTGGGAACGCCCGGCGAAGAAACAGCCCTGGGGCAGCTCGCGGCAAATCTCGGCGCGGGGATTACGGTTGCCGGCCTTCTCATTGCGCTCATCGCGCCGGTCCTGGGGCAACGGGCCGATCGGGCCCAACGACAGAAGTTGCAGCTCTTAATTTTTACCGGGCTGCTCATAGCGACCCAGCTGGGAATGTTCTTTGTTCAGCCCGGCGAAGAGTGGTTCTGGCTGGGCGTCGGGCTGATTGCGGTGGGCAGCGTCTTCAATGAGATTGCCGGTGTGAACTACAACGCTTTGCTGGTGTCGGTCTCAACGCCGAAGACTGTGGGGAAGGTCTCCGGGCTGGGCTGGGGGTTCGGCTACCTAGGGGGCATCATCGCCTTGGCGCTCGTGGTCGGGCTTATCTTGAGCGGTGTCCTTCAGGGCGATTCCGCTCTCACCTTTCAGCTCGTGGCGCTCGGGGCCACCATCTGGACCATCGTTTTCGTCATCCCCATCTTTGTCAGCGTCCCAGAACCGAAAACCGGGGAACCAGCCGAAAAACTGAGCCTGTGGGGCAACTACGTCGAACTTGGCCGCAGTGTTAAGCGCCTCTACAAGGAAGCCCGGCCAACCTTCTGGTTCCTTCTTGCGAGCGCCATTTACCGGGATGGCTTGTCCGCGGTGTTCGTTTTTGGCGCCGTGATTGCCGGAATTGTCTTCGGCTTTGGTTTTACCGACCTGGTGATCTTTGGAATCGCACTCAACGTGGTCGCAGGAATTGCCACCATTCTTGCCGGCCGACTGGACGACCGATTCGGCCCCAAAAACGTGATTCTGATTTCCGTGTTTGGCCTGGTCCTCTGCACCACGGCGGTGTTCGTGCTCGTTGATCTCGGAACGCCAATGTTTTGGGCTGTCGGCCTGATTCTCGCGGCTTTTGTCGGACCCGCGCAGGCGGCGTCGCGGTCATTCCTCGCCAGGGTCACTCCTGCCGGCCGCGAGGGCGAAGTATTCGGCCTCTATGCCACAACCGGCCGCGCCGCTGGCTGGATGGCATCCTTACTCTGGGCAGTCTTCATCCAACTTGCCGGCAATCAGACGATTTTCGGTCTTCTGGGAATAGCCCTCGTGCTGCTCATCGGCGGAGTCATGCTCCTCTTCGTCAAGGCTCCGGCTCGCGCCTAGAGCTAAGCGCCCTGAGCCCACCACTCAAAGAGCACCAGAACAACAACAGCTCCGCTGATGAAGTTCAAGAGCAAGAATCGTCGCCATCCTTTATTTGCTCCCTCTGCGGCATCGTCGCTAACAGACCACCAGGGCGCAATCGCTGCGATGTAGAGCAGGGCCACCGGAGCGATGAGGGGCAATGGCCACGGAGTGGCCAGAAGAACTGCGCCAGCCAGCGCATAGAGGACCACGGCAAAGCGAACGGTTCCTTTAGCCCCAATTACCGTGGCTATTGAGGCAACGCCCGCCTCCCGATCAGCGACCACGTCTTGCACTGCGCCAAAGGCGTGCGAGGCCATACCCCAGAAAAAGAATGCGGCCAAGAGAGTCAGCGTGAGCAGTGACAGTGAGGCGTCTGCCAGCACAAGCCCATAGACAGCTGGCATGACGAAGTGAGCGCTGGAGGTCACCGAGTCAAGAAAGGGGATTTCTTTGAACCGGAAGCCCTTAGCCGAATACGCGACAACAAAGAACAGTGCGAGCGCGAGCACACCCGTGGCGGTGGGTGATCCAGACAACACCAGTGGAACAAGAAAAGGAAGCGGAAGAATCACGCTCGCGAGAAGGGTCGCTAAGTGAAGCGCTGGTGGCAACAGCGCGCCTTCAACGCCGCCCTTGCGGGGATTTCGAATGTCTGATTCGTAGTCGAAGACATCATTGATCCCATACATCAGCAGGTTGTAGGGGATGAGAAAGAACAGGAAGCCGATAATCAGGTTGCTATCGACCTGCTCGGCCGTGACGTAATACGCAAGGGCAAAAGGAAACGCGGTGTTGATCCAGCTGAGCGGCCGGGAACTCCAGAGGATCAGCCCTGCGCTCTTCATTGGCCCGTTTTTCTGGGGCGGGCTGCCATCAGGTGCCACAGGGCCGGGACGATCAGCAGCGCCGCCACCGTGTAAGCGAAGTCTTCAATGGGCGCAAACCCAATACGTAGCCCACTAATGAGGTCCTCGTCATAATCGACGAGCCCGAAACCAATAATCGCATTGTCAAAAACGGTGGTCAGCAGCAGCATGACACCCGAGGCAATGAGAAGGGCGCCGGCGATTGGTGCTCTCCGCAGCGCCAAGGCTGCGGCAAAGACGAGGCCCGCTGCTGCGAGGAAAGGGATGTTAATCAGCCAGTAGGTCATTGCCTGGACCTCGCGGTGAGGATTGACGCCGAGAGCAAGTAAGCAATCAAGGTGGAGTAGCACAGCAGAATCAGGAAGAACAGTTCCTCGAGTGGCAGCTCAGGCCCAAGCAAAATACCGGTCATCCATGGGCCGGAGCCCCGGAAGAAAACGCCCTCGGCAATGCCGACCACATCCCAGAGCAGGAAGAACAAGACTCCAACGCCAACGATGATGGACGTTCGGCCAGGCGCACCCCCAAAGAGGGCTAGCTTGTGCCGCCAATCCAGCAGTCCCGTGCCAAGAATCGCTCCGAACAGCGCGAAGAGATAGACCAGGGACACGGCGTTTCCTACCCGATCGGCACCAAAGGCTCTGGCAGGGGAGAGGTCGACACGTCGCCGCGGACCCGCTTCACCAAGACCTCGGCGCTAATCAGACACATCGGCAGGCCGATGCCAGGGATTGTCGAGCTGCCTGCGTAATAGAGGCCATCAACCTTTTTGCTCACGTTGCCAGCCCTGAAGAGCGCGCTCTGCATCAGTGTGTGTGCTGGTCCCAGTGCGGTTCCCTTCCACGCGTTCAGATCACCAGCAAAATCCGCTGGGCCAACACTGCGGCGCAGAACGATTCGGTCGGCAAGATCGTGGGCGCCACTCCAGCGCGAGATCTGCTCAATTGCTCGGTCAGCAATCTCTTCGATGAGGGCATCACCCGAGCGGTTAATTCCACCGCGCCCCATCGACACATCAGCAGGCATCGGGACCAAAACAAACAAGTTTGTGTGGCCCTTCGGGGCTACCGAGGAATCGGTCGCACTTGGCTTACAGACATAAAGCGACGCCGGGTCGGGAATCGTGGGGGGAACAGAGAAGATTCTGGAGAAGTTGTCATCCCAGTCTTTGGTGAAAAACAGGCTGTGGTGCAGAAGCTCCGGAACTTCACCCTTGACACCCAAGTAGAGCAAGACGGCGCTGGGTCCAGCGATCTTCTTGTCCCACCATGCCTGGGGGTAGGTCTGGAGCTCTTCGGGAAGAAGCTTGGTCTCGCTGTGGTGGAGATCGGTGGTGGACACCACAAAATCGGCGCCCACGAAGTGGGTGGTACCGGCTTGGTCGACATACTCGACACCGGTCGCCCGAGCCTTTCGCCCACCACCGCGCTTCGTGCAGATTCTGCTGACTGGCGCGTTGGTCAGAACGGTCACCCCAGCGTCCTCGATGATTTCGCGCATGGAATCCATCACGCGAACAAAGCCGCCCTCGGCGTAAAGGACGCCGTCCTCCATGTCCAAGTGGCTCATCAGGTGGAACATGCTCGGAGCGATATAGGGGCTTGAACCAAGGAACACAGCGGGGTAGCCAAGAAGCTGCTGGATCCGCGGGCTCTTCGTGTACTTCTTTGCGAAGGTCATGATCGGTGTGGTCAACAAACGAACCAGTGTCCCCATGCGCTTGAGCACCTCGGGGACGAGGAGAGGTCGCAAGTCCTGGAACGACGTGTAGAGGAAGTACTCCTTGGCAATGCGATAAGTGTCCTTGGCCGAGTCCAGATACTTCTCCATCGCCTGCCTGGAACCTGGCTCCATTGTCTCGAGCATGGCAAGGTTGTCCTCGCGCGTTGCTCGGACGTCGACATACTCAGCAGACGTTGCGCCCTCTGGTTCGAAGTAGACGCGGTAGCCCGGATCCAACTTCGTCAGCTTCAGGTGGGCGTCTGCCGTGGTCCCCATCAACCGATACCAGTGATCAAAAACTTCCGGCATCAAATACCAAGAGGGTCCAGTGTCGAAGCGAAACCCATCCTTTTCCCACAGTCCAGCTCGTCCACCCAGGCGAGGCATCGCCTCGACCAAGGTGACGGAGTAGCCGTCTTTTGCCAAGAGGCCAGCGGTGGCCATTCCGCCAATACCGCCACCAACGACGACTACAGACTTAGACATTCATTTCCTTTCGCAGAGACTTTGGGGCTCCTGGAACCCAACCAAGAAGAACTCGGGCGGCAAGCAGAGCTTTGTCGGCACTCGAGACACTAATTCGTGTTGTTTGCAGTGTCGTCGCGGGCGTTGTTCTAATCTTCTCGGACAGCGCCTGAAAAAGAGCATGGGCCAGCGCAACCGCGCGACGGGGGTTGGCGGGCAACAGCGGCAATGCCTGGGCCGAGAGGGCCAAATCACGGTCGATGTCATCGAGCAACGCGTGCTTGGTTTCTTCCGTGAGTGACGCGACGTCGAGGCCTGGGAAGTATGTGCGCCCGAGCGCTTGAACATCCGCTCCCAGGTCACGTAAGAAGTTGACCTTCTGAAAGGCGGCTCCCAGTGCGCGTGCACCAGTGACCATTGTTTCCTTGTCCTTAGCGGAGACTGCGCGGCCTTCCAAGAAGGCCTGCAAACACATCAGGCCTACAACCTCAGCCGAGCCGTATACGTATTCGGCAAAACTCTCGGGGGTGTGAGTGGTTTCGGTCAGGTCCATGCGCATGGAATGGAAGAAAGGCCTCGTCAGATCGGCCCCCACCCCAACTTTCCTCGCAGAGTGCGCGAAGGCGTGCACAATAAGGTTCGTGCTATACCCGGTCTTGAGAGCCTGCTCGGTATCTGCTTCAAGGGCATCGAGCATTTTTCCAGCGGTTTTCTTGGACACGCCCGCTTCGTCGGCCACACCATCCACAATCTCATCCGCGAGACGGACCAGCGCATAAAGGTTCCCAATATGAAGCCGAGCCGGCGGGTCCAGCAGCCTCGAGGCTAGACCGAAGGATGTCGAGTAGCGACGGATGACTCCCGCGGACGTTTCCTGGGCAACGCGCGTATACAGATCGATGCGGGTATCAAGCTCAACCGCCATGGTTGGTCACTCTCCCCCTCTGGTATGTGGCTAGGCTAAATAAGCGGGAAAACGTACCGCCACACACGACCTTCACCATTGCAGAGTAGCGCGATAAGACCATGAAAACCTCCGAACTTGTCATCCTTCTCGACGAGAAGGGCTCCCCTGTAGGGACGGCCGAAAAATCAGAGGTTCACACCACCGACACCCCCCTTCACCTCGCGTTCTCGTGTCACATTTTCAACGCCGCCGGCGATGTCCTCATCACCCGCCGAGCTCTAGAGAAAAAGACCTGGCCTGGGGTGTGGACGAACTCAGCCTGCGGGCATCCAGGCCCCGGTGAGTCGATGGAGGACGCCATCCGGCGTCGCGCCAAGGACGAGCTAGGCCTGGAGCTTGGCGCCATCACCGAGGTCCTGCCCGATTTCCGCTACAGAGCAGTCGATGCTTCTGGGATTGTGGAGAACGAGATTTGCCCAGTCTTCGTGGCCAAGGCCCTAGATGACCCGAACCCAGCCGCGGCCGAAGTGTGCGAGTGGCAGTGGGTTCGGCCAGCGTCACTAGCAAGCGCCGTTGCCGAGACGCCTTTCGTCTTTAGCCCGTGGCTGGTGGACCAAATGGACCAGTGGGGCCCGAACTATGGCTTCGATACGTCGGTGCGGTGAAAGTTCTGGAACGAACGCGATGCTGTTGGTCCGCGTTGGCCCTGATAACGGCTTCCGTACTTATCTGACCCATAGGGGTGCTCTGCTGGCGAGCTCAGCCTAAAGAAGCACAACTGGCCTATCTTCATCCCGGGCCACAAAGTTATGGGCAGCGTCGCGACATTGCTGAGCTCCAGGGTGACGTGGCCTGAGAAGCCAGGGTCAATAAATCCTGCGGTCGAGTGCGTAAGCAGGCCGAGGCGCCCCAAAGAACTCTTGCCCTCCAAGCGGGCTGCGATGTCATCGGGCAAGGTCACCACTTCATAGGTGGCGCCAAGAACAAACTCGCCGGGGTGCAGAACGAAAGGCTCCGTGGGCTCCACCTCAACCAAACGGGTCAAATCTGGCTGGTCAAGGGAAGGATCGATGTGCTGATACTTGTGATTGTCAAAAAGCCGGAAGAAGCGATCCAGCCTGACATCAACGCTGGAGGGCTGAACCATTCCAAGATCGAGCGGGTCTAATCCCACCCGTCCCGAGCTCAACTCGGAGCGAATATCGCGGTCTGAGAGCAACACCAGACCAGACTAGTAGAATTGGGCACTAGAGCCGGTCAGCGCAGGCCACCGGCCGTGCGAGTGTAGTTCAATGGCAGAACTTCAGCTTCCCAAGCTGATAGCGCGGGTTCGATTCCCGTCACTCGCTCCAGTTATGCCTTCGGCGGTGAACGCCTCGCAACAGGAGGCTTTGCGGCGGCGTCCTTCTTCGTGGCAAAAGCAAAAGCAGCGAGGCCAAGCAGCAATGCGCCCGCTCCAACGCCGTAAGAAATCACGTCGGCCGCCCGATCGGCGTTGATTACCACGCCAACAAAGATCACCGCGATGATGGCGACGACCACAGCAATCAACTTCGACTTCAGGTCATCGAGATCGCGGACCTGCAGCCATTTGGGTAACTCGATGTCGCTATCAACGAAAAGTTCGTACAGGCCATAGCCAATAACCAGCAAGACCGTTCCTAGAAGGATTGCGTCAACCGCGGTGAGCACCTCCACAACCGTGTCTTTGAGAGGCGTTTGAAGGACAATCGCATCAAAGACCGCCATCACAACGGCAATCGAACCCTGAGCGAGCAAGAGGATAGCTCCGAGCATCGCTGCAAGGGCTGGAACAAACACGGCATACCTGGTGAGACCCACGAATTTGCGCATGCCTAGATTTATATCAGGCATGCATCTTCAGCGGTTGCTAGATAAGACGATTGCTGCCTCGCGGGTTCGACATAAACCGCAATACATCCTGGTCGACAATGATGTCTGAAGGGCTCAAGGGCCTCTTCAAATAGAGTCCATCGAGGCTCGTCAGTCGACTAAACGCCACATAGGTCTGACCGGGCGCAAACGCCCGCTGGCCCAGGTCAATGACAGCGGCATCCAGGGTTTTGCCCTGGGCTTTATGAATGGTGACAGCCCACGCTAAGCGCAACGGGAACTGGGTGAACTCTGCCACGACGTCGTGGCTGATCGTCTTAGTTGCCGGTGAGTATTCATAGCGAATCTTCTCCCACGTGACCGGCTCGACCAGCACGCCCTCCCCGTCAACATCGACGGTCACGGTGTCCGTAATTTTTGTGACAGTCCCGATCGTGCCATTCACGAACCGCGGCCCATCGGGCCCGGCAGTGTCGTTTCGGAGAAACATCACGCGAGCGCCAGGCTTCAAGACCAACTGTTCATCCGCTGGATAGGCGGAGGTGGAACCAAAATCACCCTCAACGTCCGCGTGGGCAATTTTGGCTTTGCCCTCCAAGCGCTCGAGGGCGATGCTGTTGATCTTGGTCACTGACGCGTTCGTTGTGGTCAGGGTGATGAGTTCGGGATCCTCCGGCTCGCGCATGCCGCGCTCGTTGAGCATTCGCCCCATCTCGGGGTCCATCCGCCCCTCACGGAGCGCATTGAGCACGGACCTAAACTCCCCATCGGCCTGCCGGTGGATGGTGTCTAGTTCGAAGCTGGTCATCTCAGTTTCCAACCACACCTTGGCGTCAAAAAACCACGGCGATCTGTAGTGGTCGTGGAAGTAGGCCTTCTCGGCTTGGCCCGAGACCACGGGCGAGAGCTGATACGGGTCGCCAAACATAATCATCTGGATTCCGCCGAAGGGGCTATTTCGCCGCCGTTTCGCCTGGCGGAGTCGCCGGTCAATCGCGTCCAACACATCCGCCGACACCATGGACACCTCGTCGATGACCAAGGCGTCGAGATTCGCGAGGACCGCGAGGGATTCCTTAGGAATGAAGCCGAGCTCCCGGTCGCCGATTATTCCGAGTGGCAAACGCAGGAGCGAGTGAATGGTTTGGCCACCAATAGCCAGGGCGGCAACGCCGGTCGGCGCACACACCGCCACGCTCTTTGCCGTCGTCGCCACAAACTCGTGGAGCAGGGTGGTCTTCCCCGTCCCCGCGCGACCAGTGATGAAGAGATGATCCAGGGTGTTTTCCATTCCCTGCAAAACCTCGCGCTGTTGCGAGTTCAGGGAAACCAGGTCGCTCACGATAATCCTTGCTCTGTGGCCAACTCAGGCTCTGGCCCAAGCAACCAACCTAGGATGGCATCTATGTGGCCGATTGTGCGGAGATTCGGGCTTATCGCCCTCGCAATTGTCGCACTCTGGCTCGGGAGCGTGCTGGCGCTCAACCTCACCGTCTATTCGCCTGCCGGGCAGGTCACCAGCTACCTGCGTGCCTTGGAAGCTGGTGACTACGTCGCTGCCGCCCGGCACGCTGGGATGGCGGAGGTTCCAGCGATTCTTCCTCTGGAGGACGAACTCCAAGATGTTCAGATAGCGGGATCTGCTGCGTTGCCAAACGGCAAGATCGTCGTTCAGGCGGAGTATCTCCTCGGCGGGGAGAGGGAAAGCACCTTCTTCGTGGTCGAAGCGGGCGACCCCATACTGTTCTTTTTCAGAACGTGGGAATTCGAGCGGCCGCCGCTCGGTCGCCTGGAACTGGTCGTGCCAGGCGATGATCGCGTCGATGTGAATGGTCGGCAATTGCTTGTCAGTCGCCTAGGTGTTCCGGCGCAAACCTCCGTGTTGGTTCCCGGGCTGTATGTCGCATCTCTGAACACCCCGTGGCTCGTCGCACCAGAAACATTCACCACTCTGACTGAAGTGGGCGCGCGGGTGCAGCTCCGCGTCCCCCTTGAACCGACGACCCAACTGGTGGACAGGACAACGACAGCAGTTGAAGACTTCTTGAACGACTGCGTTGCTCAGGACGTGCTGCAACCAGTGGGCTGTCCTTTCGGCGTCACCATTGCCGACCGGGTTGTCGGAACTCCGCAGTGGGCGATTCTCGACTACCCGGACGTCTCGCTGCGATTGGGCGCCGACCGCGCAACCTGGTCACTGGTGGCTAACAGCGGCGTCGCGGAGGTCACGCTTCAGGTCCAGTCACTTTTTGACGGCAGTCTCGAGGAGACCACAGAAGTTGTTCCCTTTAGGGTTCTTGGCGTAGTGCGCGGAACTGCTCTCGACGAACCAGTCCTTAACCTTTATTAGCCCGTGCCTCTGCAGCGTGCCTGGCGCTCAACATGGCGTTATAGGCCTGTAGTTCCTGGTCGCCGTCTCGATCAGCTTGCCGGTCGCGACGCTTGTTCTTGCGATCGTCGCTGCGTGACCACGAGTAGGTCACCACGATGGCAAGAGCCAACGTGGGAATCTCGCCGACGCTCCAGGCGACCTCCCCGCCTCGCTGCTGATCAGCCAATGGGCTGAGTCCCCACTCACGACCCATGGCGCCATACCACTCAGGTGCGAGCAATCCCGTGCCATAAATCAGGCTCAGGCCAAAGAAAGCATGGAACGCCATCGTGGCAAACACGATGATGAGGCGCAGCGGGTAGGGCGGGTTATGCGGAGACGGGTCAACGCCCACAAGAGCTTGCGCGAAGAGATAGCCCGAGAAGACAAAGTGCAGAATCATCCACTGGTGTCCGAGGTGCTCCTCGAGTGCCCACTCAAAAAGGGGTGAGTAATAGAAAACAATCAATGACAGGGCAAAAATCGTGGCCGCCAGCACAGGGTGACCGATGATGGCGAGATACCTAGAGTGAACCAGGCCAAGAATCCACTCTCTGGCCCCTCGCGAGCCGTCTTTCCGAGCGACAATCGCTCGAGAAGCCAAGGTCACCGGCGCTGAGAGAACAAACAGCAGGGGCACTGCCATGCTGAGCAACATGTGACCCATCATGTGGACGCTGAAGAGGTAGACCCCATAAAACGCCAGTCCGGACTGGGTAGCAAGAGCCAGCAGAAGCATCCCGGCAACCCACGAGATGGTCCTCGCGATGGGCCAGTGGTCACCGCGCCGGGCCAGACGGATGTGGCCTGCAACGTAGAAGTAGATGCCAAAGGCAACGATCAGGGCCCAGATCAACTCAATGCGCCACTGCGTAACGACATGCCACCACATGAACTCGGGGGGCAACACTTCCCCGGTCAGAATCTCAGCGGGGGTTGCCTGAGTGAACTGATCCGCCGTGATTTCTGGAACGGGGGTTTGTGTTCTTGCCAACGCAGCCGCTAATCCCGAGGCAACACCCATCACGGCCAGTTCAGCACCCATGACCCTTGCCATCACACCCGTTGTTGCACGGGAAGCACTCAACTTGCCCAGCAGAGAGCGACGGTAGGACGCGCCAAAGAGCCCCAGGACGGTGAGAGCCCCGACCTTCGCGATAACCAACACCCCGTAACCAGAGACCAGGCCCTCAACCGAACCAATGCGAAGCACCGCGTTGGCGACACCGGATGCGGCGACAGCGATGAAGCTCACGAGCGCAATTGTTGAATAGCGAGTGAGGATCGTCGCGAACTCCTTGGCGGCTGGACGATTAGCCCACACAATCACCGCCATCGTCACAAGGCCACCAATCCAGAAAGCGGCAAAGACGGCGTGGACGAAGGATGAGCTGACAGCGAGACCGTGATTAGCGGAGCCCGCCGCGTGTCCCTGCTCCGCCAGCGGCCACAGCGCAAAAACCGCGATAACACCGGTCACCCCCACAAGGGCGAAGGAACGGACCATCAGGGCGAGGACGGTGACACTCGCCGCCATGCCGAGTGTGATCAACCAGGCGAGCCCCACATCGGTCTGCGTCATAAACAGCCACAGCAAGTCACCAAACTGTTGGCTTGCTGAGACCGGCTCAAGATAAACCGCGAGGAAGGTCAGAAACGCCGTCACCCCAGCGGCCAGCGTCCAGAGCGCTCCACCGACCGCTGCGACAAGGAGGGCTGTGTCGAAGCTGGCTGACCGGTTGCTCAGCGCAAAGGCCGCAACCAACAAACTCCCCACAGCCAGCGCCGCACCCACGTTAACGAGTGCTTTGGCAATGGGCAGTCCATATCGGACCGCCACACCGGGATCAACGAGGACGAGGGGCTCAGCGCCGCCACCGACAACTAGGCCCACCACAAGCGCGAGTGCGCCGCCAAGTAGAAGCAAACCGGCGGCGCCTGCAAGGGCTACGGGAGCGCGAGTCTTCACGACCAAAGCTTAGGCGAGGCCCGAATGACTAAGCCTGGAAAAACGTATCGGGGGCAGCCCGAAGGCTGCCCCCGATATCGATAGTTCAGGTGACTACTTGACAGCTGCCTTCAGCTTGCTGCCTGCAGAGACCTTGACGCTCTTGGATGCAGCGATCTGGATCGTTGCACCGGTCTGAGGGTTACGGCCCGCACGAGCTGCGCGGTGAGTGCGGTCAAAGGAGACCCACCCTGGGATGGTGACCTTGTTGCCCTTGGCAACTTCCTTGGACACCACGGTGAAGATGGCGTCAACGACACCGTTAACGGCTGCCTGGCTGTGGCCAGTGTGCTGAGCAACTGCTGCAACAAGTTCAGAGCGATTCATAGTTGTCCTCCTCGGACTTGATATGTAGTGGTTCGGCTCGGCCCAGAATCACTCCCGAGCCATCAAAAAACTACCAGCTTGACTTCGTAATGCCCGGTAATTCGCCTCGGTGTGCCATGTCGCGGAATCTCACACGAGAAACGCCATATTTGCTGAGGAAACCACGGGGGCGACCGTCGATTGCATCGCGTCCACGAACGCGGACCGGAGAAGCGTTGCGGGGCAACTTCTGCAGTCCAAGACGTGCTGCCTCGCGGGACTCGTCAGTGCCACTGGGGTCGACCAGGGCCTTCTTGAGCTCGAGACGCTTCTCGGCGTAACGCTCAACGATTACCTTGCGCTGCTCGTTGCGAGCAATCTTGCTTTTCTTTGCCATGACTTATCGCTCCTCGCGGAATTCAACGTGCTTGCGCACAACGGGGTCGTACTTCTTCAAGACCAAACGGTCAGGGTCGTTACGACGGTTCTTGCGGGTGACGTAGGTGTACCCGGTTCCGGCGGTTGAGCGCATCTTGATGATGGGTCGAATGTCCTGTGCCTTAGCCATTAGATCTTCTCCCCACGAGCAAGCAGCTCACTCACGACGGACTCAATGCCGCGGGCGTCAATCGTCTTGATGCCTTTGACAGACAGAGTCAGGGTTACATTGCGCTTCAGGGAAGGCACGTAATACGTCTTCTTTTGGATGTTCGGGTCGAACCGGCGCTTGGTGCGGCGGTGCGAGTGTGAAATGTTGTGTCCGAAACCAGGTACGGCTCCGGTCACTTGGCAGACTGCTGCCATGGGTTCCTCCTGTAATGGCTACCGTAGAGCTATTGCTCTACCCAAGGTCACTTGTCGGCACGCAACCACCGCTACCCTTCAGGCGAGACAGGGACCGATGTGCGCACAGAGAAAAGCAGCACGCCGCTTAACCAAAGGCCCACTGTACGCGGTTATAAGCGCTTAGGCAACCCGGGGTTGGCACGCACCACACGTCCCAAATATGTCGACAATGTGTTGCGGATCCGCATAACCGTGCTCAGCGGCGACTGCTTTAGCCCACGCTTCGACAGCTGAGGCCTCAATTTCCTTGGTGAGCCCACATTCTCTGCAGATGATGTGGTGGTGGTGGCCTGGCGAACAGGCCCGATAGAGGTTTTCTCCCTCTCTGGTGAGAGCATCAACGTTTCCCTCGTCGGCAAGCGCGTTGAGCGTCCGATAGACAGTCGCCAAACCGATTGTGGAACCAAGGTCGCGCAGGGCCTGGTGAAGCTCTTGCGCACTCACAAACCCCGGATTGCGCTCTAGCGCGCGCCAGACTTCTTCGCGCTGCTTGGTGTTTCGCTTCATGTCCTAATTCTCTGTCTCGTGGGAGTGATGCGGGTTGTGCCCATCGTCAAGAATGCCAACTTCGGTGGTGTTCTCAGGGTGAAGAAGCCCCAGGCCGTAGGCCTTAGCGAGATTCGCTGGGGTCAAGACACTCTCCGGAGGGCCACTCGCGACGACGTGACCGCTCATCAGGAGCACGTGATCGGCAGCATTCGCCTCCTCTAAGTCGTGGGTGGTGAAAACAACGGAGCAACCGCGGGTGGGCTCAGCGTGAATGATGTCGTCAATCGTTTGCGCCGAATTGATGTCAAGTCCAGTGAGGGGCTCGTCCATCAACAGAACACTGTGCTCCTGAGCGAGCGCCTGCGCGACAAACACTCGCTGTCGCTGCCCCCCGGAAAGTCGGAATACCTGTCGCTCCGCTAGATCATCTACACGCAGCAGCTCCATAGCTGCCCTGACCGCATCGCGGTCGGCTGTCCCGAACCTGCCGACGAACCCCCTCAGCGGATAGCGCCCCAT
>JAIOWV010000083.1 GCA_021741945.1 Pontimonas sp. | reverse complement strand
CCCTTCTTGTAACCCACAACATTTCCGACTTTCCAATAGCCAACAGCCCAGAAACCCAGCCCGTCATCATGAGCCCAGATGAGTTCCTTATGACACTCGCGGCTCGCCAGCCGGTCCAAGTTCGAGACACTGCGGCCAAACTACTGAGGCTTTACTCGCGACCCTCCCTGACCATCAGGGAACTGTGCAGAATCATGGAGCGCTCACGATGCCCACAGTTCGCCCGCTGGCTGAGCGCCCCGTAACGTACGGTGCCAACGCATGCCTTTCAACCACCCGCTAACACCCGCTCCCAGCGGAGCGAATAGCCGCAATCTCTCCTGGGTCTGCGGAGAGTTTCCACCGGAGTTTCACTTCAACCCAGGTCACCAGATACACACACCAGTAGGAACGATTTGGTGGTAACCACTCTGATGGGTCACTAGCCCCTTTAGAGCGATTAGAACTGGCACTCACTGCAATAAGAGAACCTGCATATTCCAGGTCATTGGCAAAGCGTTGCCTAGTCCCGCTATCCCATGCGTGGGCTCCGCTATCCCACGCTTCCTTGAGTGGCACAAAGTGGTCAATGTCAAAGCTCGAGGCATCAGTAGTGGTCACCCCATCAAAGGCTGCCGACCACGTCTCGCCCGAGGGGGCTATTCGCCTAAAAGTCTCTTTCGTGCTGCATCAAACTGCAGTTGAGACACTTTTCCCTCGCTCAGCAACTCCTCGAGCCGGCTCAACTGAGCGGTAACCCGCTCCGATTGGAGATTCCGTTCGGGTTCGGGTTCGGGTTCCGGTTCGGGTTCGGGTTCCGGTTCGGGTTCCGGTTCGGGTTCCGGTTCGGGTTCCGGTTCCGGTTCGGGTTCGGATTCGGGAGACTTCCGAATCTCTTCCTCGAGGCTCTCAGTTCTCGGTGCATCTGGCAATTTCTGGGCCGGAGCAGCGGCGGAAGTCGCCTTCTTATTCGTGGCGGTGTCAGTTTTCGTAGACAGCAACGTCATCACGAAGAGCGCAATGCTTCCTAGGAGTGGCACGAATGGAAGGAAGATGAAGCCCCAGCCCAGCCCAGCATCTCGAAGCCTGCGAACTGTCAAGCTCAGGGACAGCACAAAAACGGCAATCGCGTAAGCGATAAGCCCAATCCCTCCGAGTGCCGGGAGACCTGCGGCCAAAAGGATGGCGAGGATGATGAAGGCACCCAGGCCGCTGAGAAAAAGAAAAAGTTGGAACCACCAGTACTCAGACCGAGAGGCTACACCGGAGTAGTTTTTCCACTGGGCAAAACCAGCAGCGACTGAACTTTTGAAAGTCATGTGAAAAGGATAGATGGTGCTGACGGACCGACTAAATCAATGCTCACTTCCAAGCGAGGAACCCACGAGCGCACAAGCCTGAACGATGTCGATCGCTGCTCGCTACAGTTCAATGCCTTTGTGTATCAGTTTTTCGCCGATTTCCACCGCCGTTTGAATGCTCTCCGGGTCTGACTGGCTAACCTCTAGAGCAAGCAGAACGTAGACGCCGGCTACGTTACCGCCGATGCCGGCGCCCCACGTTTCACCTACAGAACTGCCGACAGACATGTTCGTGAGGCCAATTCCGATCGTTCGCGGCATGACCGTGATGACTCGCCACCCAGCAAGTCCGAGTTGTTGCACCTCGGCGATATTGAAACCGTTAATTGTGTCGTCATTGATCACAGAATCAATGGGAACGTAGACAGTCTTGTATGCGAATGCAGGCTTGCCACCAGAAATGCTCGAGAGAAACGACTGTTGCCACGCCTTCGCTCCGGCCTCAGCCTTTGCACGGTCGGCAAGCACTCGCTCGTCCCGAGCCTGTCGCTCGGCGAGAATGGCCGCGTCGCGGGCCGCAAGCTCGTCTGCTATGCGCTGACGGTTACACGAGTCACACACTTCTTTGCGGCCCGAAGTCTTGCCACCGCACACCAAACAATCCGCCATCAGCTGGCCTCCCTCTCCGAATATCGCCGAGCATAGTGGAGGGTATTCGTCTCGGGGCCACACCCGAGCTCCGCAAAAAACAGGTTTCGCAAATTGATGAGGAGAACTAAGCTCTAGGGGTCTTCCCTGCGAAAGAAAGGACGGGGCAATGTCGTCGCTCCAACCGCCGTCACCGGGCCTGCCTTTCTCAATGCCTGCAAACTCAAGCGCGGGCTTCTCTGGCGAAGACACCCCAACTAAGGCCAGTGCGGCACCCCTTGTTGTGGGCATCGTCGCGTTAGTGGCGAGCGCTCTTTTGGAAGTCTTGGACTATCTGGCGGTTTCGCCTTTCACTTATGACGTTGTGAACGTTATTGGTTACTTTCTGACTCCTTTTGTCGTCTTCATGTGCGTTGCATGGGATGCTGCCTCTCAGCGGCTGGGCCGCAGGAGTCCATGGTTTGATGTGCGGCCGGGCTATTCGCACACGCTCAGGGTGCTAGCGATTGTTTCTCTTGCCGTGGCTGTGGTGCACATTTTGGAGCTGGGTCATGCACTAGGCGAGTGGGCTGTGCAGAGCGGACTCTTCTCGTGAAAATTTTGACTAAGCCAATTATTGGCGCTCTCATGCTCGCACTCGTCGCAGTAGGTTTTGCTCCTTCTGCGGCCCCTGCCCAAGCGATTGAAATCTCAGCTGTTGGGGAACGAGCCTTCGAGGACGTCACTACCTGTCTCACATCTGGCCGAGACAAGGCGCTCAATGTTCACTACCTCATGGACCAGTCGGGCAGCCTGAGTTGGACAGACTCCGATCTCGCGCGGGTTGAGATCTTGCAGAACAGTGTCGCCGAGCTCGGCAGCTTCGTTGAGCAGGGGGTTTCTGTCCAAGTCGCTGCAACGGGCTTCGCGAACGGAGTTCAAACGCTCCAGGATTGGACGCCGATCGGCAACCGGAGCGATGCGGCAGCAATGGGCATGGCGTTGAGCAATGCGATTCAACTCAGTTCAGAAAGCTTTTCAACAAAGACGGATTGGGAACAGGGCCTTCGGGCCGCACAACAATCGTTCGGTAGCGCGCCCGAGGGCTGTTCGATGCTGATCTGGTTTACCGACGGTGGCATCAACCCAAGCCTTGATGCAGATATCGATAGCCTCTCCGATCTTTGCCAGGCTGGCATTGGCTACGAGTCGCTTCCCTCTGGGGCAGGCGCGCTCGGCCTGATGCAGGAGTTTCGACAGTCAGGCATTCCAATTTTTGGCGTGTTGCTCAACAACGAGCAAAGTTCCCTCGAGCACTACCGTCAGACCGAACCCGCCACCGCGGACGACCGACTCGCTTACGAGAAATGGCTCATGTCGTTTCTCCGCCCCCTCGTTGAAGGCATTGGCCAGGTAGAAGCAACGTCGGCCTACGGCCAAGGCCTCACGGGAGGCGAGCTCCAGTGCGGCGAGCTCGATGCCAGCGGATTTGCTCCACCCGGGCAGGCGAATGGTGCCTTTATCGATGCCGCCGACCCTGTTGCCTTAGCTTTTCAATTCCTCCGGATCGGCGGCCAGACTTCTGGGGGCAAGGGCGTCCCCATCGTTGACGGCTCGTTCGTTGTTCCCCAGGGGACCACAGGATTTCAGGTCATTGTTAGCAGCGACGACTGGCAGTTGATTGGTCCGGAAGGCTCGGAATTCTCTGCCTCTGATGCGAGTCCCGGATCGGCCTCGGTGGACATGAGCGGCGGCGCAACGAAGATTGACGTCCGGGTGGGGACAGACGACCTCCTCGTGGGCGAATGGCTACTCGACACCTCGGCCCAGTACGCAGAATTGTTCATCTTTACCGGTTTGACGCTGGAGCTAGATCGCGACCGCGTCAGCACTATATTGAGCGACTTCGACAACACCCTGACCGGCCGGGTGGTGCGAACCCAGCAGTTTTCAGACCTCAGCGTCGACTTGTCCCGCTACCCCTCGGCTAACTTCTCGGTAAGCGTTTTGGAAGACGGCGTGCTGGTGGACCGAGATGTCTCGATTGAATCGACCACTGAAGGCCAGTTCAAAATCGAAAGATTCAACCCCGGCTCGCAATCGGGCGAACTCCAGCTGTGGCTGACCCTGTCGCTCGGGAGCGAGTTCCAAGACATAACCAGCCAGTTTGCTCTTGAGATCGTCGACAAGACCGCACTCGCGACGCCGTCAGCCGACCTCGTAACTTTGTCTGTTCTTGAAGGCCCCGAGGGCGTTGCGACTGGGTCTCTAGTAATCACTGGGCCGAACGTGTCAGATTCTTCGACATTCTGTTTGTCCGCTGCTCCCCTGCGTCTTGATGACGCCCAGTCGAAGGCTGACCAGCCTGTCGAGCGGGCCCCGCAGTTCAGTTGGTCGTTCTCCGGCCTCAGCGCTGACGGCACATCAAACTGTGTCGTGGTTGGCAGGGATGAGGTTGTCACCGTGGACATCCAAGCCACGAATCCGCTTCAAGCAAATGCTTCAGTAGTCTCTACGTGGCAAGTGACAAGCACGGCGGAAGGCATTGCCGCGAGGTTCGATGCACCCATAACAATCGAGTTCGAATCAACCACTCAGTCGAACACCGCAGTAGAAATTACCGCGATTATCCTGCTCCTCCTGCTCGGGTTGTTGCTCCCGCTGGCACTTATGTGGCTAATCAACTGGGCCGGAACCCGTTTCCTGCCAATGGACAGTGTCATGCGAGCATCATTCCCCGTCACGGTGGATAGCTCGGGCCCCTTCTCGAAACTGCTGTTAGCGGGGCCGGGCGCGGAGACCGGCCCGCTCATCGTCGCTCCGGATGATTTCAAGAACTTAATGGACCAGAACGCCCTTCGCGACTATGACACGGGGGCGGGCCGGGCAGTGGCCAAGATCCCGCTGTTCCCTTTGGCGGCCACTTGGTACCAGTGGAACGCGCCCGAGGGGCACCGAATTATCGGCTTCTACGACGGTGGCACGAAACACTCAACAGAGATTGACGCCGGGCACGCTCTTGAAGTCTCACCAAACATGGCGGAAAACTGGGCCCTCGTCGTTCCTGATTCTGAGCTGCGCAAAGACGCCGCAGAGAAGATTTCAGGACAGCTCGTCGTGTTTAGCCGAATGTCAAACCTCGGGGATTACGAAAAGCGAGTCGGCGAAATATCCGTGAAGCCCGGCTTCGGCGATCGGGTCACGGTCGTCAGAGCCGCGGTCGAGTCAACGGTTGTGGCGAAGGACGGCAACGGGGATGATAGTTCCCACGGACCAACGACCGGCTCTTTCTCCGCCCCTGACCTTCCCAGCGGTTTCAGCGCTTCTGGTTCCTCCGCTGTTCCCCCCAGTTCACCGCTCCAGCCCCCACGCCCGCCCCAGTCGGGTCCGCTAGCCCCACCCCCACCACCTCAGTAAGAACAGAGTAAGGAATAACCATGTTGCGACCATTTTTTGTAGTTGGCATTGGCGGATCCGGCGGCAACACCGTGCGTGCAGCCCGCCAGGCTCTGAAATTCAAGCTCGACCAGCAAGGCTGGGATGGTGGCTGGCCAGAAGCCTGGCAATTCCTTCAAATCGACAGCCCAACCAGTCCCGATGGGCTCTCGTTTCCGGCACCGCTTCTTCCACAAGAGGACTACCTGTCGTTAGTGCCGAACAACGTCGGCTATCGAGTTCTTCACGACAAGGTGCTTCAGGGACTGGGGTCAAAACACACTCTGGATGTTCAGCGGTCTTTGCCCTCGCCCTCCGAAGTTAAGGTACCGGTCGATCTCGGCGCAGGT
>JAIOWV010000082.1 GCA_021741945.1 Pontimonas sp. | reverse complement strand
GATGCCACGAGCCTTGATAAGGCCCTGGAGGCCTTTGTGCTTGGAGGCGACGATGCCATCGCGGTACTGGTTCACAGCAGGAAGGTCGACGCCTTCGAGTGTTGCGCGAACACCAAACATGTCGGAGTGCCTGGCGGAGTCAGCAACCTCGGCAGCGTGCAGAAGCGCTTTGGTCGGAATACACCCGACGTGCAGGCAGGTCCCACCCACCTTGTCCTTTTCAATCAGTCCAACGCTCATTCCGAGCTGACTGGCGCGAAGTGCGGCCGCGTAGCCACCACTTCCTGCGCCTAGAACGACAATATCAAAAGTGTGCTCAGCCACGAGTAGGAGACTCCCTCACGTTAGTTAGCCCGGCGGCCCCAATGACAAACGCGCGACCTCAGGACGGTCGTGCCCACCAAGCCTACTACTTGGCGGAGCCAGCCTTCGCGCCCACAATCTCCAACAGGGTCCTGGTGAGAGCGCCCGTTGGGCCCTTCGGGGTGTACCCCCAGGGTCCTGAGGAGTTCTCGGCGGGGCCAGCGATATCTAAGTGCGCCCAGGGCAAGCGATTCCCCTGGGGGTCTTTGCCAATGAATTCGCGCAGGAACAGGCCGGCAACCAACATTCCACCGAGGGTGTTACCGGGCTTCGCATTGGCAATATCTGCCACGTCCGTCTTCAGCAGTGACCGGAGTTCTTCGGGAAGGGGCATAGGCCAGACCAGTTCGCCAGCACTCTCGGCGGCCTCGCGCACCTGGGACACGGCATCGTCGGAGCCCATCAGGCCCGCATAGCGCTCGCCGAGTGCAACGCGGGCTGCTCCCGTGAGGGTGGCCACGTCAATGATGAGGTCAGGGTTCTCGGTAGATGCCGCACTCAAGCCATCGGCCAGTACCAAGCGACCTTCCGCGTCGGTGTTGAGTATTTCGACAGTGGTGCCGTTTTTGATGGTGATCACGTCGTTGGGCCGCGACGCGCTACCGCTTGGCATGTTCTCGGCAAGACAGACCCAGGCAGTTACTGCCGTGGGGGAGGCGCTTGCGGCGCTTGCCAGTGCCACAGCGGACACCACCGCGGCACCGGTCATGTCGTATTTCATTCCGACCATGGAGTTAGCGGGCTTGAGCGAAAGCCCCCCGGAGTCGAACGTGATTCCCTTGCCCACGAGCGCGATGTGCTTCTTCGCACCTGGGGGAGACCAGCGCACAATCATCATGCGCGGGGGGTTTGTGGATCCTTGGCCCACCGCCGTGAGGCCCCCGTAACCCTGGTCACGAAGTTCTTTCTCATCGAGCACCTCAATGGACACAGCGAGCGATTCGGCCATCGCCTTCACCCGTTCAACAAAGGACTGCGGGTGCAGCACATTCGGCGGGAGGGAGACAAGGTCTCTGACCCGCCAGACCGCTTCTGCGCTAACCCGGGCGCTCGCTATGTCCTCGGGAGACGCTGGGCCAACTACGGTAATTGCCTGCAGGCCAGCCTCCGGCTCGGCGTGTGTTTTCTGAATGCGGTGTGAGCCGATCAGCGCCCCCTCGCAGAGGGCAACAACTTCAGCGCTAGAGGCTGTGGGCAGCGCGTAGGCAACGCGGGCGACCTTCTGCATGCTCTGAGCCGCGTACCCAGCGGCTTCGCGGAGCCCGTCTGACCCCGGCGCGTGGGCGCCGAGTCCTGTAAAGACAACGCTGGTGCACGAAAAGCCAGCCGGTGCCGGAATGCGCCACGTGTTGTTGCGCTCACCATCGGCTTCAACCCGCTGCGCCGCATCCAACAGCGCTTCTGCGTGCTCTGTGGCGAGGCCAGCGGCTTCGATCGCTAGTCCTTGCTCACCTGTGGAGAGACCCACCACCACGATGTCGACATCGAGTTCTGCGGGGCTGAGGGAGGAGGCCGTTAATTCGGGGAGGGTCATTGCCCCATGTTAATCCACGCGAGGCATGGACTCTGGCGATGCACTCAGCTCCCCGCAGAGGTGACTTGTACGATGGGGGAATGTTCTCTGACCACGTGTTCCGTGAGGCCCTCGAGCTCTCTGCCGTCCCCCGGGGATTGCCCCTGGTTGCAGGCCTCACCGGTTTTGCTGATGCGGGCGCGACGGTCACGCAGGTCAACAACTATGTGATCGACACGCTGTCCCACGAAAGAGTGGGCACGTTTGTCAACGACCTGCTCATCGACTACCGGGCCAGGCGGCCGATGTTCCAGTTTGAGGAAACGGCTCTCACGAGCTACCAACCTCCTCGCCTGTCATTGGATTTAGTTCGCGACGAGGTGGGAACCGAGTTCCTCTTTCTTTCTGGCTATGAGCCTGATTTTCGCTGGGATCAGGTGAGCACCAGAATCCTTGAGCTCATTGATGAACTGGGTGTCACCTCCAGCACCTGGGTGCACGCCATTCCCATGCCAGTGCCTCACACCAGAAGTCTTGGTGTGACAGTGAGTGGAAACAGGAGCGAGTTGACCGACGCTCTTTCTGTGTGGCGTCCAACAACCGGCGTTCCCGGAACGCTGATGCATCTGGTGGAGTACCGATTGCAGGAAAAAGATCACCCGACTGCCGGTTTCGTAATTCTTGTGCCGCACTACTTGGCGGACACCGAGTTCCCTGACGCGGCGGTCACCGCATTGCAGTCGGTGACGAGGGCCACCGGCCTTGTTTTCCCCACGGATGCGCTCCGCGAGGCAGGCCGTGAGTTCCTGCGCGGTATCTCGGAGCAGGTCGAGAACAACCAGGAGCTCAACAAGCTGGTCGGAACTCTCGAGACGCGCCACGATTCGTACATGGAGGACAACCCCATGCCCTCACCTTTGATGGGAGCGGATGGCGAACTACCGAGTGCTGACACGATCGCCGCTGAACTCCAAGACTTTCTCGCCAAGCGCCACGCGGCCGACACTTCTGGCGACACAGACTCATCCTGAAACGCGCTAGGCCCAGCCTGAACGGCCCCGGCCCCGAACCGTGCCATAATGATGGCAGGCCCTGTTTGGCTCTTCGGATTTTGTCTGAAGAACTTGACAAGGGTCTTCCTACTGCCCTCAATGCATTGGACCAGGTGGCACATGGCAACCTCAAAGCCAGCTCCATCGGATAAGTCCGCGCGCAAAGGGCTTGGCGGGTTCGTTGACCGATTCCGCAAGAAGCCCGCCACCACCGAGAAAGCTGCACCGTCGTCTGTGACCCCCTCCAAAGCATCCTCCGGCCCGTCCTCCTCAACAGCATCGGCTGGACGGTCAGCCAAGACAACAACCAAGACCACAACCAAGACCACGGCAGCCAAGGCGCCCTCCGCTCCGAAGAAAGCCGCTCCTAAACCTGCCGCCAAGACTCCCGCGAAGGTTGCCGCTAAGCCCGCGGCGGCCGCAAAGAAGACTGTCAAGCCAGCCGCGAAGCCAGCCGCGAAGCCAGCCGCGAAGCCGGCTGCGAAGCCGGTAGCCAAGAAGCCAGCGGCTAAAGCAGCCGCCAAGCCAGCGGCAAAAACGGTCGCCAAGAAGCCGGTCGCCAAGAAGCCGGTCGCGAAAGCGCCCGCAAAGTCCGCCGCCACGAAGTCGGTCGCCACAAAGTCCGCTGCGGCAAAACCCGCCGTGAAGAAAACCGCACCCATCAAAGCTTCGGCGCCAGCTGCCACGAAGCCCGCTGCTGTGAAAACAGCAGCGCAGAAAAGTACTGCTTCCAAACCAGTCGCTAAGGCACCGGCAAAGAAGGCTGTCGCCGGCGGGGCAAAGAGCGCCAAGGGGGCCGCAGCACCATCACTCGGCGTGGACGGAGACGTTGTAGACGTCGACATCGAGATTGATGACGACATCGTTGTCGAGGCGGATGGCGACGATGTTGGCGAGGTAGTTGCCGACGATGTAGCCATCAAACTTGGCGCCGAGGTTATCGCCGCGCTAGCTGAAGCAGCAATTGAGGATGAAGCTGAAGATGACGAGGATGAGAAGGAAGTTGCCGTTCTTCCCTCGGGCGCGTTGGTTCTTTCTAGCTCCGACGACGATGATGCGCCCATCATTTCCACCACGATTACTGGCGCGACCGCTGATCCGGTCAAGGATTACCTCAAGCAAATCGGTAGGGTCGCGCTACTCAACGCCGAGCAAGAGGTTGAGCTCGCAATGCGCATCGAAGCCGGATTGTTCGCTGAGGAAAAGCTCTCGCAGCTCACGAATTCGCAGAAAACGACCAAGCTGGCTCGCGAACTTCACGAGATCACGAAGGACGGGTATCGGGCTAAGAATCACCTTCTAGGAGCCAACCTCCGACTGGTGGTCTCGCTTGCCAAGCGATATACCGGTCGTGGAATGCAATTCCTTGACCTGATCCAGGAGGGCAACCTCGGCCTCATTCGCGCCGTCGAGAAGTTCGACTACACCAAGGGCTTCAAGTTCTCGACCTATGCCACCTGGTGGATTCGTCAGGCCATTACCCGTGCGATGGCTGATCAGGCTCGGACCATCCGTATTCCGGTCCACATGGTCGAAGTCATCAACAAGCTCGCTCGCGTCCAGCGACAGATGCTTCAAGACCTGGGCCGCGAACCAACGCCTGAAGAGTTGGCCCGCGAACTCGACATGACTCCCGAAAAGGTTGTTGAGGTGCAGAAGTATGGGCGCGAACCCATCTCGCTCCACACTCCACTTGGCGAGGACGGCGACAGCGAATTCGGTGACCTCATTGAGGACACGGAGGCAGTGGTTCCCGCGGACGCGGTGGGCTTCACCATGTTGCAGCGCCAGCTGGAGATGTTGTTGGAGTCCCTCTCCGAGCGCGAAGCTGGTGTGATTCGGATGCGTTTCGGTCTCGGCGATGGCATGCCGAAGACGCTCGATCAAATCGGCGACACTTTTGGTGTTACCCGCGAGCGTATTCGCCAGATTGAGTCGAAGACCATGGCGAAGCTTCGTCACCCTTCCCGGTCTCAGGCCCTTCGCGACTACCTCGAGTAAGAAGCATGCGACTCTTCTGGGCTCTCCTGATTTCCAGGATTGCTCGCGTTGCCACGAGGCTTCGTGGCGGAGGGTCGGCGTTTCCCGGCTGGATTCTTCTGCGCTTGGTTCCCGACGTCCTCGCAAGAACTCTTGGGTCAGTCCCGGGTGGGGTTATTTTCGTGACGGGCTCAAATGGAAAATCCACCACCACGACCATGGTCAGCGCTGTGCTTGCCGAGCATGGTGTTCGTGTCTTCACTAACCCTGCTGGTGGAAACCTCCCACAAGGCTTAGCCTCCGCTGTCGTGGCGCAGTGCTCTCTCATGGGCAGAGTCCGGGCAGACGTCGCCGTGCTTGAGGTTGATGAGGCCTATGGGCCCCAAATAGCGGATCTTCTAGTCCCGGATTGGGTAGTCATCACCAACCTACAGGTTGATCAACTCAACCGGTTTGGCGAGCCAGAGAATGTCTATGGCATGCTCCGCACGCTCGCGCTTCGGGCTCGGCGAGGGGTTCTCGTCAATCAAGCAGACGTGAACCTCAGTGCCCTTGCACACGAGGTTCGTGAGGCGGGAGTGGCCGTGAGTGCCACGGACGTCTCGCAAGCAGCCATTGCGAGCCAGTCTCACGGGTTGGTGGCGGCCCCGTTGTTCTTCGACTTTGATCACAAACCAGACCCCAGCCCCGTGGCGGTTCTGGAGGCCACTCAGGGCGACGAGGCTTCGGTGGAGCTAGGTGGCAGAGTCCACACGGTGAAGTTGCCCTCACCCGGCCTTCACTACGCCGTGGACGCAGCGCTTGCTTTAGGGACAGCAGCG
>JAIOWV010000081.1 GCA_021741945.1 Pontimonas sp. | reverse complement strand
CCTACGTGAGTGCGGCCGACGTCATCATCACGACTGCAGCAATCCCCGGGCGTCCCGCTCCCCGACTCATCACCCAGGCGATGATGAAGGGCATGAAGCCAGGCTCGGTCATCATTGACCTTGCTGCTGAAACCGGCGGTAACGTCGAGGGATCTAAGCCAGGCACAGACGTGGCAATCTCTGTGGGAAAGACCGGAGGAAGCATCACTCTGGTCGGTATGAAAGATGTGCCCTCCAGCATGGCCTATGACGCGTCGCGTCTCTTTGCCAAGAACGTCGCCAACCTTCTCGAGTTGATGACCAAGGACAAGAAAGTCCAGCCAGATTTCGAGGATGAGGTTGTCGCGGGGGCATGTCTAACCCACGATGGCCAGATTCGTCATGAACCCACTGCCGAGGCTATTGCCGCCGGTGCAGCGAAGAAAGGCAAGAAGTAATGGAATCCATCATCGTGTTGACCTACTTCGTGCTGGCGGTGTTCGTCGGCTTCGAAGTTGTCTCGAAGGTGTCGAGCACCCTGCACACCCCCTTGATGTCGGGCGCTAACGCGATCCACGGCATCATCCTGGTCGGTGCAATCATCGTCGCCGGTCACGCCAAGACCACGGGCGTCCTGATTCTTGCTCTGCTTGCTGTGCTGATGGCAACAGTGAACCTGGTGGGTGGATTCGTTGTCACCGACCGCATGTTGGAAATGTTCTCCGGTAAGAAGAAGTCTTCGGAAGGCGCCGCATCATGAGCATGATCACTCCCGAAGTTGAAGCACTTCTCTATCTCTTTGCCGCTGTTGCCTTCATCCTTGCCCTGAAGGGCCTGTCCTCCCCTAAGTCCGCCAGACGAGGCAACCTTATTGGTGCGCTCGGCGCGCTGGTCGGTATCGTCACTGTGTTCCTTGCTGAAGAGCTCCGCAACATTGGCTGGATCCTCTTGGTTATCGGTCTAGGAACGATCCTGTCTGTTCCAGCCTCCCGCATGGTCAAGATGACTCAGATGCCACAACTCGTGGCGCTCTTCAATGGTGTTGGTGGTGGCGCCGCTGCGGTTGTTGCCCTTCTTGAGCTGCAGGCTGCAAACACCCTCGGATTCCTTATTGCGGTGGCCTTCACGATTTTCATCGGAAGCATCTCGTTCTCCGGTTCGGTGATTACTTTCGCCAAGCTGCAGGAAATGATGACCACGAGGCCTGTGATCTTCAAGGGTCAGCAATACGTGATGATCGCGCTCACCATCCTGTCGTTGGTCGGCGCCGTGTTGGTCGTTGTCCAGGGAGACTTCCTGCTCGCGACCGCGTTGATGGTTGCTGGCCTCATCATGGGTCTGCTCGTCGTGTTGCCGGTTGGTGGCGCTGACGTTCCGATTGTTATCTCTTTGCTCAACGCCATGACCGGTCTTGCTGTTGCAGCGTCGGGTCTTGTGTTGAACAACACTCTGCTGTTGGTCGGTGGAACCCTGGTGGGTGCCAGTGGAACAATCCTTACCCGCGCAATGGCAATGGCCATGGGCCGAAGCGTCAACAACATCATCTTCGGCGCATTCAAGGGTGGGTCGACTGCAGGCTCCACGGAGGTCTCCGATCGCCCCGTCAAGTCGGGCTCGCCTGAGGATGTTGCGATCCTTCTGGGCTACGCACAGCGCGTGATTGTTGTCCCTGGTTATGGCCTCGCGGTCGCCCAGGCACAGCACACCATGTATGAACTGGCCAAGGCTCTCGAAGCCAAGGGCATCGAGGTTGTCTTTGGAATCCACCCCGTTGCAGGTCGTATGCCGGGACACATGAATGTGCTTCTCGCAGAGGCCAACGTTCCCTACGAGGTTCTGCAGGAAATGGACGAGGTCAACCCTCAATTCAAGAATGCGGATGTGTGTCTGGTGGTTGGCGCAAACGACGTGGTCAACCCGGCTGCAAAGACAACTCCTGGCTCGCCGATTTATGGCATGCCGATCCTCAACGCTGGGGACGCCAAGCAGGTCGTCTTCCTGAAGCGTTCGATGCGCCCTGGATTCGCCGGTATCGAGAACGAATTGCTCTACGAACCCAACACCACCCTGCTCTTCGGGGACGCGAAGGATTCGTTGACCAAGGTCCTCACCTCCGTCAAATCCCTCTAAGGCGACCTGATGGCGATCTTTGCGGTCACGTATCACTACGTTTCCGATGACGACGTCATCAATGCTCACCGCCCGGTTCACCGGGAGTATTTGCGCTCCTTACTAGACGGCGGAGGCCTCTTGGCCGCTGGGCCAACCACAGGACGTCAAACCCCGTCGGCACAGTTGATTTTTGAAGCTGAATCCGCCGAGGAGGTCAACGCTCTTCTGGATGCTGACCCCTTTGTTCTAGAAGGCGTTGTCACCAGTCGTGAGGTCTATGAGTGGAACGTTGCGCTTGGATCGCTCGGTGGGGGCAGTGGGCACTGACCTAGCACCGAGGCGGGCCCTAGTCACCGGGGCTAGCTCGGGGATTGGCGAAGCGACGGTTCGTCTGTTGCGCTCTAAGGGCTGGTCGGTGATCGGTGTTGCCAGGAGGGCTGATCGGCTCGAGAAACTTGCTGCCGAGACTGGGTGCGAGATTATCGTCGGCGATGTGACCGATCCGGCTGATGTCGAGATCATCGCTGACTACGTCGAGTCCACCGGCGACATCTCCGCTCTCATTAACAACGCGGGTCTGGCGGTCGGGAACGATGAAGTGGGCGTTGCGAACGCTGAGGATTGGCAGACGATGTTTGAGGTCAACGTGCTCGGAACACAGCGCATGATCAAGGCACTGTTACCGAGCCTTCGGAGGCAGTGCGTGACCGGTGGCCATGCCGACATTGTTGCGATGTCTTCGACCGCAGCCTTCATTAGCTATGAAGGGGGTGGGGGCTATAACGCAGCAAAGTATGCGTTGCACGGAGCCCTCGGCGCCCTCCGGCTGGAGCTAGTGGGCGAACCCATTCGCGTGGTCGAGATTGCCCCGGGCATGGTGAAGACACCGGAGTTCACCCTCAAGCGCTACGCCGGCGACGACGCGCGCTATGACGCTTTATATAAGGATGTTGATGGCCCGCTCACGGCAGAGGACGTCGCCGACGTTGTTGGCTTTGCACTCTCACTCCCTGGCCATGTGAACTTGGACTTGGTCCAGATGAAGCCGGTGGCCCAAGCCATGCAGTACAAACTCCACCGGGGACCGCTTCGCCCCAAGCTTTCCTGAGCCAGCCGTGCTGGGGCTCACCGGTAGGCTGGCTAGGTGATTAGGCGGCTTATTGAGATTTCTCGCCCTGTGTTGTGGGTGAACACGATTGGCACGACCGTCATTGGGATGTGGCTCTCTGGCTACCTCTGGACGTGGGAGATTCTTCCCATCCTCATCTGGGTGACGTTCCCCTTCAATCTGTTGATCTATGGCATCAACGACATTTATGACCAGGACACCGACGCCGACAACGACCGCAAGGGTGGTTATGGCGGGGCGAAGATTAAGCCCTCCGAAACTCGAATGATCGGGTGGGGCGTCATTCTCACGAACGTCCCCTTCCTGATCTACTTCGCTGTGACACTGCCCTGGGAGGCGGTGTTCTGGATGGCGCTCTACGCGTTCTCGTTCTGGCAGTACTCGGCAACGCCTCTGCGTTTCAAGGGCCGGCCGATTCTCGACTCTGTGTCCAATGCCGACTACGCCTTCCCTCTCGTCTTTGTCCCTTACGCCCTGGGGGAGACACCATTGTGGGCGGCAGCGATCGGTTTGATGGCCTGGTCGATGGCCAAGCACGTTTATGACGCCATCCAAGACATCGAGGAAGACGGATCGGTCGGCATCATCACCACGGCAGTGAAGTTTGGTGTGAAGGGCTCGCTCATCTGGTCTGGATTCTGGTGGACAGTCTCGACGGTGCTGTTTTGGATGGTTAACATCCCGGTTGCCATAGTCAATGCAATCTTGGCGCTCTGGCTGATTGTGGCTCAGTGGCGAAAGCCCACCACCGCGCAGGCGAAGAGCCTCTATCGATACTCCGTCGCTTTCCCTTACTTGGCTGGTGCGGTGGCAGGGGTGCAGTTGGTGGCAGCGCTTACTTTTGGTTCTTACACGGCCCCATGACCAAGCGCATAGTCGTCATCGGCGCAGGGCTTGGCGGGCTGGCGGCCTCAGCGCTGTTGGCTCGAGCAGGTCACCAGGTCACGGTCATTGAGCGCCAGGACTGGGTCGGGGGCAAGAGTCGACGCATCGAGCTTGCCGGTCAACGCATTGACACTGGCCCCTCGATGGTCACATTCCCCGATGTGTGGCGACAGGTTTTGGCGGCGTATGACGCGCTGGGACCCACTGGTGAGAGTGCTGCTGACATTGCTGGGGTAACTCTTGAGCGCTTGCCCGAAGTGGGCCGTTACTACTACCGCGGCTCCCAGGCGAACCTTCCCGTCGAAGCTGGGCACCAGTGGCATTACGCGTGGCAGCGATTCGAAGCCGAGCACGGAACTTTAGGACCGGCGATCACAGACCTCTTGGTCTCTGATCCGTGGGACCCGAAAGTGTTGCCGGCGCTTGGCCGATTGTTGTCCCGTTATGGAACCAGGCTCACGACTGAGGCGTTCCTGAAGGGCCTTCCCTGGATGCCCCAGGAGCTCAAAGACGTCGTCGCCATTCACACCCTCAACGCCGGTGTTGCTCCGAGCCAAACTCTTGCCCTGTACGCGAGCATGGCGGCAGTGATGGCCACCGATGGCGTGTGGGTTCCGCGCGGTGGCGTGTATGAAATAGCACTGGGGCTTGAGAAACTTGCCCGTCACGCGGGCGTTGAGATTCATCTGTCTGAACAGGTCACTTCCGTATCTAAGGGCACCGTCGTGAGCGAGCGTGCCACCTACGACGCTGACTACGTGGTCAGCGCTCTTGATGGCGGAATACTTGAGGGCTTGATGGGCGCACCCGCCAAGAAGGCGCCCAAGCGACTGTCCTGTTCCGGTGTCGCCATCTTCGGTGTCTTGGACGAGGATCTGCCAGATCACGTTGTCACCCACTCGGTGATGATGCCAGAGCACCCGGAAGACTTGTTTGATGCGCTCGGCAAGCGGGTTGTCCCGAACCAGACGATGGCGTTTTTGAACTACTACCGCCCAGGGCAGATTTATCCCAACACCCGGTCCGTGGCGGCGTTCTTGCTGACCGCCCCGCCGAACGGGAAACCCTTTGGGTTTGATGATGATTTTGTCCAGAGTGAATCCAAGCGTTTTTCTGACCTGCTGGGGCTTGCTCGGCCCATCGCCGAGATGATGACCGATCACATGATTCTTGACCCCGAGTATTTCCAAGGTTTTGGGGCGGTAGGCGGGGCACTCTATGGGGAACCAGCGCCGTGGTGGCGCAGTGGACCCTTCCACAAGCCCGGCTATAACTCACCACGGAACCCGTGGTTGTGGCGGGTGGGGTCCTCAGTTCACCCCGGTGGAGGAATCCCCGCTGTGCTGGGTGGGGTGTTGATTTCCACGAGACGAATGCTGGCAAGCCTGCCTGCGTGATGTTGTGGCTCCGACCGGCATCGATCCGGTGACCTTTCGATTTTCAGTCGAACGCTCTACCAACTGAGCTACAGAGCCAGGTGGAGAAAGAGCCTCTCTAACGAGAGGCTCTCCCACTACCGCGACCCTGACGGGACTTGAACCCGCGACCTCCGCCGTGACAGGGCGGCACGCTAACCAACTGCGCTACAGGGCCTTGCGTATTAAATTATATGGTGACCCCAACGGGATTCGAACCCGTGCTACCGCCGTGAA
>JAIOWV010000080.1 GCA_021741945.1 Pontimonas sp. | reverse complement strand
TCTTTTCTTAGGAGACCTCGGAGAGCGAGCGCAGCAAATACTGGCGGCGAGGGAGGGATTCCAGCCAGTCGACGTCGTCAAAGTCAGTCACCACGGCTCCGCTGACCAATACCACCCCCTCTACGCGGCGCTTCGCGCCAACATCGCGCTGATTGGAGTGGGAGCGGACAACACCTATGGTCACCCCGCGCCCTCGGCACTCAACGCCCTGTCTTCCGCCACGACCGTCATTCGTACTGACCTCAACGGAACGGCGACGCTCCAGCGGGGCGGGGACGACGGTATCGTGATGTGGTCAGAGCGCTAAAGGTCGCAGGAGGGCGGGGGAGTCATGGCATCAACCGCCCCCGTCGTGCCGTGGCACGGAATTAGAGAAGCGGCCCTGGTTCTCCTCAGTGGCAACGAGTCATTTCTCGCAGACCGCGCCCTGCAGATTCTGCAGGATCGGATGCGCAGCGTCGACCCCCAGCTTGAAGTGATTGACCTCGATGCCAGTGCGTATTCCGATGGCGAGCTTCTCTATGCGGCAAGCCCCAGCCTTTTCGGGGAACCCAGGCTGATCAGAGTCACCGGTGTTGAGAAGTGCACTGACGCGTTCCTGGTTGACTCCCTCGCGTATATCGAGTCCCCCCAACCTCAGGTCGTGGTGGTCTTTCGTCACGGTGGAGGAAACAGGGGCAAGAAGCTCCTCGACACCCTCCGCGCTGCAGGGCAGACCGCTGTGGTGGTCGAGTGCAAAGAGATCAAGAAAGACGACGAGCGCCTGGGCTTCATCTCTGCAGAGTTCCAGGCAGCTGGGGCAACCATTGAGCCCCAGGCGAAGAGGGCGCTTGCCGACGCGTTTGCCACTGACCTTGCAGAGCTGGCCGCCGCATGCGCCCAGCTGATCTCTGATGCCGATGGCAAGGCTGTTAGCGCAGCACTGGTTGAGAAGTATTACGGGGGCCGCGTTGAAGCCACCACCTTCCAAATCGCTGATCACGCCATTGGTGGCCGGGGCGCTGAAGCCCTAATCCTTCTGCGTCATGCCCTTCACTCTGGGGCAGAGCCAGTCCTGGTGGTTGCTGCATTTGCGATGAAGTTGCGACAAATGGCTCAGGTTGGCGGCGCATCAGGTGGTGTTGACCAAGTGGCGAGCACTCTGGGCCTTCCCCCATGGCAGGTGAGAAACGCCAGGAGCAGCCTGCAGGGCTGGGACGAGGCGGGCCTTGGTCGCTCCATCGTTGAGGTTGCCAACACGGACGCAGCGGTCAAAGGCGAAGGCCGTGACCCCCACTATGCGCTCGAGAAGATGGTCAGGATTGTGTCGCACCGGGGGAAAGAGCCATCACTTCGCTGAGGTGATGTGGGGGATGTTTCCATCTCCGTAACTAGCGGTCACTTCAGAAATCACAATCTGATACCCCTCGTACCACTGGGCGTATTTCTCTTTGGCTTCCAGGTGGTCGGGGAATCGCGCAAACACGGAGACCGCGTCCATGTCACGCCAGTAGTAGATCGAGTTCTGGGCTTTTCCATCCTCTGAGAACCAGCGATCAACGCCAAGGTACCCGTCAAGCGATTGCGCATAGGCATCAATCGAAGCATCGAGACGGTGAAACTCATCGTCGTAGGTCTTCTTCCGGAAGATGAAAGAGCACGCAAACATGTTCGCCATTGTGGCAGAGGTCACGCCCTGGTGGTTTGTCCTCGACAACGCCCGGGAAGCTCCGGAACGCTCTCTGGCTCTATGTCTCTTCCCAAAAGACGCGGAAAACTCATAAACTGGGGAAATGACGGATACAAACAAGACTTCCGATTTCGCGCCGACTCCTTGGTGGGGCTTGCTTCTGCCGTTGCCCTGGTGGGGATGGGTTCTGGCCGCCCTCGGACTGTCCCTGGAAATATTGCTCCTAGCTTCAGGAGCCTGGCCTTTTGCGATCCTCGGTGGTTACGGGGCCTACCGTTTGATTCGTTATCTCCTCATGCGCCGCTACTTTGCTAGCGAGGAGTTCCTAGCGAAGAAGGAAGAAATCCAGAGCGTTGTAGCCGAACACAACGAGGTGAAGAACTACGTTTCCGAAATTCGTAACTCAGGGACATTCGAACTCGGGGCCTCCTCTACAGGCAGTCACGCGCATCTCGCTCAGTCGTCCAACACCAGCCGCCATAACTACAAGCGTGACCGGAACGTCGCTAATTTTGCGGCGCCTAACGTCCACAATTGTTCATTGCAGGTCGTTCGCAATGCTCAGGCCGACCCACTCAAGTACCTCATCAAGTATTTCGACATCAAGGCCACGGAGTCGGGTGTCGCGGAAGTGGAAGAACTAGGCGAAAGTGTCTCAAGACTGGAAGAGGCAATCACTAACCTCAGAGCCCGCGAAGCAAGCATTACCGAATCCTTGAACCCCCCACGTTTCATTCTGAAGCACTACAACGCGGAGTTCATGAAGGAGGTTGGAGTGGAGCTGTCACCAATTTCCGTACCGTATCCCAATTACGTTTTTGAGTATGTCAGCGCCGGTGGCAACAGCGGTCAGAAGACAGAAATACAACTCAACACCCCAACGATTGATGCATTGATCTCTAAACTCTCCGAAAAGGTCAAATTCGCGAAGAGCGCCGCCGGTCAGCGCGCTTTGATGACTGCAAAACTGAGAAATTTCATCAAAGAGCGAGACCATCACACCTGCCAATTCTGTTCGGTCTCTCTTGCGCAACAAGAACATCTCCTTTTGGAAGTCGATCACAAGATTCCGGTATCCAAAGGTGGGCTGTCCGTCGAGGAAAATTTGCAGACTCTTTGCTGGCGTTGCAACCGATCGAAGTCAAACAAGGTTCTGTAAAGGATCGGCGATCAGCCAATAGGCTCTTGGCATGGCGGATCTAAACAAGAAACCTAAGCGCAGCCGTGTCAAGCTTCCCTGGTGGGGCTGGGTTCTCGTTGGGTTAGCTGTTGTCTTTATTGTGCTTCCCAGTTTGTTCTCTGAAGACCCGCTGGGTATCGGGGAGACCTATGGGGGGCTGTGGGGGGACCTGCAACGCATTGGAGAAGCGCTCTGGTTCTTCGCTGGCGAGCTCGCTTCTGGGTTCAGCGGACCCAGCGAGTAGAGGACCAGGGTAGACAGCTCAGGCTTACAA
This sequence comes from Pontimonas sp., assembly GCA_021741945.1. Lineage (GTDB taxonomy): Bacteria > Actinomycetota > Actinomycetes > Actinomycetales > Microbacteriaceae > Pontimonas. Next base: position 2,679 of record JAIOWV010000080.1, on the reverse strand, counting down.
AAAATTAGTACTGGACCTGCAACCGCAACAGCCCCATTGCGGGAAATAGAGCCACAGAGCGTCTCACTCGTAGTGAGCAGGTCGCAGATTCTCCGCCCAATTACAGCTCCCGCTTTTCGCCCTTAACGACTGTGGGCCCCCCTAAGACGAGGCCCACAGTGATGAGGATCTAGAGCGCCGCTGCCTGCTTGGCGATAGCGGACTTACGGTTGGCTGCCTGGTTCTTGTGAAGAACGCCCTTGCTGACGGCCTTGTCCAACTTGGTGGCTGCGACCTTGACGGCTGCTTGCGCCTTGTCCTTGTCGCCAGAGCTGATTGCCTCGCGGGCTTGGCGAACGGTGGTCTTGATTTCGCTCTTGACCGCACGGTTGCGATCGTTGGCCTTCTGGTTGGTCTTGTTGCGCTTGATCTGCGACTTGATATTTGCCACGCTGTGTCCTTTTGCTGTGATGGAGCTCATGGTCGTTCTGGTGGGGGCCAAGAGGCGAAAATCAGAACGAATGCACGAGTTCGGGAGAGAGGGTCCGTCGCTCGGTGAGCCAGGTGGCAACGATACCAGCACTTACCGCAGGGCGCCAACGGTTTAGCGTGCGAGAATCATCGGACATGTCTGTTCATTCGTCCCGGGATATCCAGCCGGCAGCCACTGCACCGTGGCGCCTGCGGAATTTTTCCATCATTGCCCACATCGATCACGGCAAATCGACCCTCGCGGATCGCATGCTGCAGATCACCGGGGTGGTCGATGAGCGCCTCATGCGCGAGCAGTATTTGGACCGGATGGACATCGAGCGTGAGCGTGGAATCACCATTAAGAGCCAGGCAGTTCGGATGCCCTGGACCAAAGATGGTGAGACCTATGCGCTGAACATGATTGACACGCCTGGTCACGTGGACTTTACCTATGAGGTTTCACGGTCCCTGGCCGCATGCGAAGGCGCAATCCTCTTGGTGGACGCAGCACAGGGCATCGAGGCCCAGACGCTTGCGAACCTCTACCTGGCTCTAGAGAACGACCTGGTGGTCATTCCTGTGCTGAACAAGATTGACCTTCCAGCCGCTGACCCCGAGCGCTATGCCGAAGAACTGGCGAGCCTCATCGGAGGAAGCCCCGATGACGTTCTGCGCGTGAGCGGCAAGACCGGCATGGGTGTTGGCCCTCTGCTCGACCGAGTGGTCGACATGGTTCCCCACCCGACCGGAGATGCGGGTGCTCCAGCTAGAGCACTGATCTTTGACTCCGTCTATGACGCCTATCGCGGGGTAGTGACGTATGTGCGGATGGTTGATGGTTCGCTCTCACCCAGAGAGCGCATCGAAATGATGTCGACTAGGGCGCACCACGAACTGCTGGAGATTGGTGTGAGCTCGCCCGAGCCGACTCCGAGCGCGGGGTTGGGTGTTGGCGAGGTGGGCTATCTCATCACAGGTGTAAAAGATGTTCGCCAGTCGAAAGTCGGCGACACCGTGACCGGAATCAAGAATCGAGCTTTGGAGGCTCTACCGGGATATACAGAGCCAAAGCCGATGGTTTTCTCTGGCCTTTATCCGATTGACGGAAGCGACTACCCCGACCTCCGTGAGGCACTGGACAAGCTCAAGCTCTCCGATGCGGCACTGGTCTATGAGCCCGAAACCTCCGTGGCTTTGGGCTTTGGATTCCGCTGTGGGTTCCTGGGGCTCTTGCACCTGGAGATTGTTACCGAGCGCCTTGAGCGCGAATTTGGCCTCGACCTGATTGCCACTGCCCCCAGCGTTATTTACCGGGTGGAGCTAGACGATGGTGGTTCGAGTGAGGTCACAAACCCCAGTGAATTCCCGACCGGCAAGATCTCCAAGGTGATGGAGCCCGTTGTGAATGCCGCGGTGTTGGCGCCGAAGGATTATGTCGGCGTGATCATGGAACTCTGCCAGTCCAAGCGCGGCATTCTTCAGGGCATGGAATACCTCGGTGAGAACCGCGTCGAAATTCGCTACACGATGCCGCTTGGTGAGATCGTGTTCGATTTCTTCGATCAGCTCAAGTCAAAGACTGCTGGCTACGCATCCTTTGATTACGAGCCAGCGGGTGAGCTTGAGGGCGACCTGGTCAAGGTGGACATTTTGTTGCAGGGCGACCGGGTGGATGCGTTTAGTGCGATTGTGCACAAAGACAAGGCGTACGCCTACGGCGTGCTCATGACCAAACGCCTGCGCGAGCTAATCCCGCGCCAGCAGTTTGAGGTGCCAATCCAGGCAGCCATTGGGGCCAGGGTCATTGCCCGCGAAAACATTCGCGCGATGCGCAAGGACGTGTTGGCCAAGTGTTATGGCGGTGACATCACTCGTAAGCGGAAGCTTCTCGAGAAGCAAAAAGAGGGAAAGAAGCGCATGAAGATGGTGGGTCGTGTCGAGGTCCCCCAAGAAGCATTCATTGCTGCGCTCTCCGGTGACGTGGAGAAGAAAAAGGACTGATGGCGTGGAAGCCGACTACGCTAAAAACGTGGCGAGCCAGGGGATGAACCGACCAGGAGTTCACCGACCCGTCGTTGCCCTCTACGCGGTTTTGAGCCTTGCTGCACTTGGACGATCGAGCTACCAAATCCTCACCAAGTTTGACGAAGCCCCGTTGGCGTACGCGCTCTCGGGTGTTGCCGCAGTTGTCTATGTGGTGGCAACAGTTGCCGTGGCACTGAGCGC
>JAIOWV010000079.1 GCA_021741945.1 Pontimonas sp. | reverse complement strand
GATGGCATCCCACGCGGCTTCATACTCGTCGGGCTTCTCTGCAGCATCAAAACCCTTAGCTGCCATTTCTGCCACAGCCATGAACTCGGCGTTACCGCCGAGCATGATGTCTGTTCCACGGCCCGCCATGTTGGTGGCTACCGTGACTGCACCCAAACGACCAGCTTGAGCGATGATACTCGCCTCTCTGGCGTGGTTTTTGGCGTTGAGCACCTCGTGGCGAACGCCACGCTTGGCGAGCATCCCAGAGAGCTTCTCGCTCTTCTCAACGCTGGTGGTTCCCACCAGCACCGGCTGGCCTTTTTCGTGGCGGGCGACAATGTCTTCGACGACCTGGCGATACTTAGCCTCTTCATCACGATAAATGAGATCAGGCTGGTCGATGCGCACCATGGGCTTGTTCGTGGGAATAGGAACGACACCCAGCTTGTAGGTGCCCATGAACTCGGATGCTTCGGTTTCTGCCGTACCGGTCATGCCGGAGATCTTTCGATACAAGCGGAAGTAGTTCTGCAGGGTAATGGTTGCGAGCGTCTGGTTCTCCGCCTTAATCTCCACGCCCTCTTTGGCCTCAATGGCCTGGTGAATACCTTCGTTATAGCGACGACCGGCCAAGATGCGGCCGGTGTGCTCATCCACGATGAGCACTTCGCCGTTCATGACGACGTAATCCTTGTCGCGCTTGAACAACGCTTTTGCCTTCAAAGCGTTGTTCAAGAAAGAAATCAGTGGAGTATTGGCAGACTCGTAGAGGTTGCCAATACCGAGGTAGTCTTCGACCTTTTCGATTCCAGGCTCCAAGACACCGACGGTCCGCTTCTTGATGTCGACTTCGTAGTCTTCATCAAGCTTGAGACGATCAGCAATTCTCGCGAACTCACCAAACCAGCGGTTGGCCTCGCCAGAGGCGGGGCCAGAAATAATCAGTGGCGTCCTCGCCTCATCGATGAGAATCGAGTCGACCTCGTCGACGATGGCAAAGAAGTGACCGCGCTGAACGAGGTCCGACTTCTGGAGGGCCATGTTGTCGCGAAGGTAGTCAAAGCCAAACTCGTTGTTTGTGCCGTAGGTGATGTCTGCCTGGTACTGCAGGCGGCGCTCGTCGGGGGTCTGGCCAGAGAGGATGCAGCCAGTGGTCATACCGAGCGCACGGAAAATGCGGCCCATCAAGTCCGACTGATACCGGGCCAAATAATCATTGACGGTGACGATGTGCACCCCACGAGCTGGGATGGCGTTCAGATAGGCGGCCAACGTGGCAACGAGTGTCTTACCTTCACCAGTTTTCATTTCTGCGATGTTGCCCAGGTGCAGAGCCCCACCACCCATCAACTGGACGTCGAAGTGTCGAAGGCCGAGTGTCCTCTTGGAGGCCTCACGCACAGCCGCAAAAGCCTCTGGCAGCAAGTCATCCAGGGATTCACCAGCGCCGTAGCGGGCACGCAGTTCGTCAGTCTCACCGCGGAGCTCATCGTCGCTCAGATGAGAGAACTCGTCCTCCAGGTGGTTAACCGCCGTGGCGAATGCAGAGAGTTTGCGGAGGGTGCGTCCTTCTCCGAGACGGAGAACGCGCTCTAGAACATTGGCCACACAAAACCTCGTCTACGTGCTGGAAGTTAGCTCGATTGGGCTTCGCCCATGCTACCAATGGGAAGGCTTGGGCACTTACGCGCCAAGAGCAATGACCCCGTAATTCCAGCCTTTACGCCGATAGACAACACTCGAGAGCTTGGTTGTTGCATCGACAAACAAGAAGAAGTCGTGGCCGACCAATTCCATCTGATCAACGGCTTCCTCAGCCGTCATGACCTGGGGGTCAAAGACCTTGCGCCTAATGACCACCGGGGTTTCCTCTGGTGGCAGCGGCTCACTGGCTTGCTCCTCAATGGTGGGAATACTTCCGGTAGCAACACTGCGCAGCACCTCAACGCTCGCAGGCGTCACATCAATGTCACTAAAGCCCTTCGACGCAAGCTCACTCAAGCTTTCGGGGCGCTGGCGCCCGTGATGCACCAGCTTCTTGTCTTTTGCCCGGCGCAAGCGCTTGATCAGATGGTCAAGCGCTTCGTCGAAGGCCACATATTTGTCACTGGATTTGGCTTCGGCCCTGATAACCGGGCCTTTGCCGATGACGGTGAGTTCGACGATGTCTTCGGAACCTGGTCCTCGGCTGGAATTTTCTCGGGAGACCTTGACCTGGAAGGTCTGCGCTCGCTCAGCGAGTGCTAGAACTTTGTCTGCTTTCTCATCGACATAGTCCCGGAACCGATCAGGGATGACTACTCCGTGTGCTGCCAGCGTGATGTCCATGTGACCCTCCTTGATAGATGACTCACGTTCTTCGCGTGAGGGTTGCTCTTTCAGAGTAGACCTGCCGACCTGAACGGGGGAAGGGAGATTTATGGAGCTGGGGCACATGTGCTACTACGAACACCGCAATAACGCTGTGCCCCTGGCGCTTTAGGGCCCTCGCGCAGGCCTCGAGTGTCGCACCGGTAACCATGACGTCATCCACAAGCACGACCTGCGATTGTGCCGGCAACCCGCGGACCTTCAGCTGCGCCCACCGGCGACGAAGGCGGGCGGTCCTTGATCGAGGCGACCGGCTAAAACCGGCAAGAAGGTCGCCGATGGCGGGGCGCCCCAATGACAGTCCACGGAGCACTGGAAGCCCAGCGGATTCCCGCGAGAGAGCGGTAGCAATCAGTGCGGTTGGCCAGAAGCCGCGAAGGAAGAATCCTCGTGCCGAGGGCGGAACCGGGACAAGGATGAGACGTGGATGGTTGCGAGCGAGCGCGTCGAGCTCGCCAATCATCGCGTGGCTCACGAGCGCTCCAGTGAGGTGCCTCACCCCCGTGTCCTTGATCGCGCCCACAACGCGGCGCCGTGCGCCGCGATATGCGCCGCCAGAGATTACCGGCACACCCCACAGCGCCGTTGCCACGGCAATAGAAGGGCGGGCAATCGGTGCCTCGAGTCGCGCCAGGCACCTAGAACACAGGGCAATATCGGGCCGAAAACACCCCGCACACGACATCGGGGCCAGCAATGAGAGCAACGAATGCAACACCGCCGAACGCTAAGTCGTCCTGCGCTCGCGTGCCGGGAGAGTACTCAGCCAGATAGAGAAGAAGAACTACCGAGCGGTTGTGGACAGCTAGCGCTGTGTGGCCAACACACTGGCTCGCTCGCCAGTGCCCTGCCAGCCGTTACCGCGAGGCTGATAAATCAACCCGTCATCCGAAAGGAGACGAAGGCCTGGAACGCCACCGATGGTTCCCACCAGTGTGGCTGGCCGGGTGGGCCGGCCCAACGACGTCGAACGCCCGTTGGTATCAAAGACGACAACCTCACCCGAGCCCGTCTGAGCGTCCTTGACCACCACGGCGACACTCGAATCGTCAACCCATGCTGCGTCGACCGCGCTACCAGTCAGGGGGCCGAGCTCGATAAAGTCACCAAGAGATTGGGGCCGGCAATCAGTATCCCGCTCGACCGCAGTCAACAACACGCGCACACCCGTCGCTGTTTGCACCATCAGCAGAAGACGGGTGTTGTCGCGAGCGAGTTCGAAAGAGACCAACTGGGCGTCGTCGCCAAGTTCCATCGATAACGGCGAGACCTGGCCGTTCTGGGAAATGATGCTCGCCATATCGGGTGACGAAAGAGACGCTGACGACCAGATATAGCCGCAACTATCGATGATGGGCCTAATCAGGTCGGGACGCGCGTCGATGAGCGCGGCTGATTCGCCCTCTCGAACCAACCACAGGCCATCGAATCGGGTTGCCGCGACCTGGTCAAAGGCTGCGGAGTAAAAAAGGCTGCGAGGGATCAAACCTGCGACCTCCGATGACAAACCCTCGAGTTGCTCAATGCGCCCGGCTTGAACATAGCCAAACCGGCGATCTAACAGCACTGCAATCCGACCATCACGGCCACTAGCGAGAGAGGGGCCCTCATCATCAAGGGGTGGAATAACTAACTCGACCTGGTTCACCGACAGCCGCGCTGAGGAAATACCCTGCACCTGAGACAGGCTTGCGCTCAGCTGCAGAAGCATCCGTGCCCGGGTGACCTCATTCGCGCTCAACACCGACGTGGTCAAGTCCACCTGCGCAACGCCGTCCGTGACGGGGATAGGCGTGAGGGCGAGTTGGCTGCCCTCTGGAAAAGCAGACACCGTTGCGCCCTGGTTAAGCCAGAACGAGGGCTCCTCGAGTAGTGATCGGACAATCTTCGTAGACACCTCGCCGCGGCTTGCGAACCACCGAACGTCAGCGACGAGGTCTCGATATCCAGATGAGAAGTAATAGAGCCGGTAGCTGGAAAACGCCTCACGGAAAGCAGGTTCGCTCAACACGATTCCATCCGGCGCACCGCTGATTCGCCATTCGCCGGATTCTTGGACAAGTTCGAACTCCAACCGCTGATCCGTGGACGAGGCTGCACTGGAGTAGCGCCCAAACTCATCAACATTGGCGATGACCGGAACTGTGTAGAGAATCGAGGTCTCCGACGTCGCAGTCACCACAGGCTCCCCCGCGCGAATCGCCACCGAAAGGTTGGGATTCCAGCCATCGAGCAGACTTTCTGCCAAATAGCTGCGGGCAACGCGATAGTTATCTTGAGCGGCTGTGCCTGCAGCAATAAATCCCTGCACAATCTCCGCGGGTGTCGCGCCTGCAGAGGGGCCGGGTGGCAAGAAATCAACATCCGCGTTGCTGAGCCCCGTGTCAATCTCGGCGGACTCGACATCTCCGGAGCTAGGAATCGATGTGCAGGAGGTCAGGATTATCACCCCAGCCAGAAGAGCTATCAGCATTTTCCTCATCGGAGGGCCTCCTCTGTGGAGTCGACCACAATTTCACCAGACGCTGGTGAAACCTCGGGAGGGAGCGGCAAAGGAGACAGGAACCACGGCGCAAGAGGGCTTCGCGGAATAGTCAACCGGAAACAACTGCCCTCGCCAGGTTTACTCCACACATCGATGCGCCCGCCATGCGCGGCCGCGTCTTCTGTAGCAATGGCAAGGCCGAGCCCGGTTCCACCAGTGGTGCGCTGGCGCGACGGGTCGGCGCGCCAGAAGCGGTCGAATACGCGGTCCACCTGGTCTGGTTCCATTCCCACGCCCCAGTCCCGGACTGCAATGGAAACGGCCTCCTCGTTGGAATCGATGAAGGTGACAATCGGGTTGCCCTCACCGTGGTCAATCGCATTGCCCACAAAGTTCAACACGATGCGACGAAGGCGACGCTGGTCAACCTCACACTCGCCGTACCCGCCACGCACTTCGAGCACAAGATCAGATCCTTTTTGCTCGGCCAGCGGCCCCAACTGATCGAGGCAGTCCTCGACGAGGGGAACAATGTTGACCTCATCCACCTCGAGCGCAACGGCACCTGCGTCGTAGCGACTCATCTCGAGCAAGTCCGTCAACATGCTTTCAAAGCGCTCGATTTGGGTAATGAGCAGCTCGACGGTTCTGGCGTTCTCTTTGGTGAAAGAATCCTTCTGCCCGTAGAGCACATCCCCAGCTAGCCGGATAGTGGTCAACGGTGTGCGGAGCTCGTGCGAGACGTCAGAGACGAATCGCTGCTGCACCTTCGAGAGGTTGGCCAAGCGAACAATTTGGCGTTGCATGCTATCGGCCATCTTGTTGAAGGAACGGGCAAGAACGGCGATGACGTCCTCACCCTGTTCTGTAATGCGCTCTTCCAGAAAACCCTCCGCCAAGCGCTCGGCGGTCTTTGCCGCCTGGCGCACAGGTCCGATCGCCAGACGAACGACGAAGAACGTGACAACACCAAT
>JAIOWV010000078.1 GCA_021741945.1 Pontimonas sp. | reverse complement strand
ACGGTGAGCCGAACTAAGAATCGAAGCATGGTCCAATGATGGCCTGAAGGCGGAGGAAACGCCAAAGCGCTGTGGGTCATTTACGGCCAGGCGGCAAACCCTTTGTCGGCTGCTGACGGGTGCCAGCAGTCTTGCGCCGCTAGATTAGACACATGCCGTACACGGAGCACACCCTGCGACTGCTGGCTCCTGATGGAACCCTCGTTGTCAACGATCGCACCGAGGCATATCAGGACGCCATTTCGCACCTCACCGAGGCGGATTTCCGGGAGTTCTATCGCGTGATGAACGTGGTTCGTCGCTTCGATATCGAAGCGGGAAACCTCCAGCGCCAGGGCCATATGGCTTTGTGGGTTCCAAGCATCGGTCAGGAAGCCGCTCAGGTGGGTTCGGCTTTTGCGAGCAGGCCCCAAGACCACATCTTTCCCGCGTACCGCGAGCATTCGGTTGCCTACATCCGAGGGCTCGACTTAGTCGACATTATTCGGATGCTCCGTGGCCTCACTCATGGAGGCTGGGACCCTAAGAAGACCAACAACTTCCACCTGTACACCTTGGTCATTGGCTCACACACCCTGCCAGCCACGGGTTATGCCATGGGCATTGGCTTTGATGGCGCCTGCTCGAGTGGCGATGTCGAGAAAGACCAAGCGGTCATCGTCTACTTCGGTGATGGTGCAACCAGCCAGGGCGATACCAACGAAGCAATGATCTTTGCGCAGAGCTTCCAAACGCCCCAGGTCTTCTTCCTTCAGAACAACCACTGGGCTATTTCGGTGCCCGTGAGAGTTCAATCCAGGACGCCGCTTTTTGAGCGCGCGGCCGGCTTTGGAATCCCCAGCATCCAAATCGATGGCAACGACGTCCTCATGAGTTACGCGGCAACGCGCATCATGATGGACCAGGCCCGATCGGGCCAAGGGCCGCAGTTCATCGAAGCGATGACTTATCGAATCGGGGCACACACCACGAGCGATGACCCGACGAAGTATCGAGACGAAGACGAGTTGGCCTTCTGGCAAGCACACGACCCGATTGATCGCTTCCGCACGTATCTCCAGGGCCTCGGTGTTGAGCAAGCGTTCTTTGACTCCGTGGCCAGCGAAGCAGAGGACTTCGCAGCAGATGTGAGAAAGCGCACACTTGCGCTCGAGAACCCGCCAGTTTCTGACATTTTCTCCCACGTCTTTACGGAGGACCACCCGGTGGTCGCTGAGCAGTCAGCCTGGCTCGAGAATTACCTGTCCTCCTTCGAACAGGGAGCATCGTGACCGATATTCCTATGGCGAAAGCCATCAATGAGGGCATCAAGGCAGCGATGCTCGCAGACAACAAAGTCCTGGTCATGGGTGAAGACATCGGGCAGCTCGGCGGCGTTTTCCGGGTGACCGAAGGACTCCAAGAACAATTTGGCCCCTCGCGCGTGATCGATACGCCACTGGCCGAGTCGGGCATTGTCGGATCGGCCATCGGTCTGGCCATGCGGGGTTACCGACCGGTGTGTGAAATCCAGTTCGACGGCTTTGTCTACCCTGCTTTCGACCAAATCGTGTCGCAGCTGGCGAAGCTCACTATGCGGCACGAATCCACTCAGGCTTTCCCTGTGGTCATCCGTATCCCCTACGGCGGCCACATTGGGGCGGTTGAGCACCATCAGGAAAGCCCCGAGGCGTATTTCGCTCACACCGCTGGGCTCCGGGTTGTCTCACCGTCAAGCCCCCACGATGCTTACTGGCTGATTCAAGAGGCCATTAAGTCTCAAGACCCCGTCATCTATCTCGAGCCCAAGAGCAGGTATTGGCACAAAGGCCCGATCGACGACGAGAAGTCCGGGGTGTTGATGCACCAAGCCCGCGTTGTTCGTGAGGGTGGCGATGTGACCCTGATTGGTCACGGCGCGATGGTGAGTGTTGCGCTTCAGGCAGCCGAGATTGCCCAGAGCGAGGGTGTGAGTATTGAAGTGATTGACCTTCGTTCGCTATCCCCCATCGATTACGACACCGTTCTTGATTCAGTGCGCAAAACAGGCCGGGCTGTTGTTGCGCAGGAAGCCCCCGGGAACGCAAGCGTTGGTAGTGAAATTGCCGCGACGCTGACCGAGAAAGCCTTTTACGTGATGGAAGCCCCGGTGTTGCGCGTTAGCGGCTTCGACACCCCCTTCCCTCCTGCCAAGCTGGAGGGCATTTATCTGCCGGACACCGATCGAATACTTGACGCCGTGGATCGAAGCCTGGCTTACTGATGATGAGTGTTAAGGAGTAACCGTGTCGCTCTTCACCTTTCCCCTGCCCGATGTGGGCGAGGGCCTCACCGAGGCCGAAATTGTTTCGTGGCGTGTGAAGCCCGGCGACACAGTCAGCGTTAACCAGATTGTCTGCGAAATTGAGACCGCAAAGTCCCTAGTCGAACTGCCGTCCCCGTTCGAAGGCGTGGTGCGCGAGTTGCTCGCTGCAGAGGGCGACACCGTTCAGGTGGGCGCCCCCATCATCTCTGTTGAGGGCGAGGGTGGACCGGAAATGCCCGCCCCCGACGGCGTCGTTGACGCTGTCGCGGACGCCGAGGGCAGCGTTAGCCATGAAAGCGCCGAGTCCTCACCCAAGAATCTTGTGGGTTATGGGACCGGGCCCCAGACCCCGCTCTCCCGCAGGCGCCGTGCAGCTGGGACGAGTGAGTCCACGTCCCCCACGCCGGCTGCCCGCCCCGATTTGCCCGTTGTTGAGGCGGTTCCGATCATCGCCAAGCCCCCCATCCGCAAGCTCGCGAAGGACTTGGGTGTTGACCTCGCGTCAGTGGTGGCCACAGGCCTTGCCGGCGAGATTATGCGTGAAGACGTTATTCGGCACGCTGGCCAGGCGACCGTCTTTAGAAACCTCGAGACCCCGAAGTGGCCGGAAAACCGGGAAGATCGGATACCGGTCAAGGGTGTTCGCAAGGCAATCGCGCAGGCGATGGTCAAGAGCATGTTTGAAGCACCCCACGTTTCTGTGTTTGTTGACGTGGATGCCACACGGACGATGGATTTCGTGAAGCGCTTGAAAGCCTCACCCGATTTCGCGGGCATCAAGGTCTCTCCTCTGCTAGTGATGGCGAAGGCCATGATCTGGGCCGTCCAGAGAAACCCGACTGTGAACTCGACGTGGACGGACAGCGAGATCATCGTTCACCACTTCGTCAACCTCGGCGTTGCTGCTGCGACTCCGCGGGGGTTGATTGTTCCTAACGTTAAGGAAGCGCACACGCTGAGCCTCCGCGATTTGGCACTTGCGCTCGAGAAGCTGACGCTCACCGCCCGTGACGGGAAGACAACCCCGGAGGATATGTCGTCTGGAACCATCACGATTACAAACTTGGGGTCTTTTGGCGTTGACACAGGGACCCCGATTTTGAACCCGGGCGAGGTGACGATTGTTGCTCTTGGAACAATTAAGCCAAAGCCCTGGGTTGTTGATGGGGAAGTGCGCGCCCGCATGGTGACGACGGTTGCGGCGAGCTTTGATCATCGCGTGGTTGACGGTGACGTGGCCAGCAAGTTTGTTGCCGATGTTGCGAGCGTCATGGAGGAGCCAGCCCTACTGCTTGATTGATGTTGACAATCATTATCAATAAGAAGTACAGTGCTGGTATGGAAACTAAGCGCACTGCCCTCGCTCTGTTCAGCTCCTCTCTCCTTGTCCTTGCCGGATGTTCGTCTGCCGAGCAAGCCGAAGTCGCGGACGCGCCAACTTCGGAAGAAGGCACCGCCGCGGCCGTCGACGGGGCATCTGTCGTTGTCACGACGACCATTTTGGGAAGTGTCGTGGGTGAGATTCTGACGTGCGCGGTGGGATCCGATGCGTCGATGACGGTCGTGATGCCTGTTGGCGCGGACCCCCATGATTTTCAGCCCTCGTCAGAGCAGGTTGCTGCGATGAGCACTGCCGATGTTGTCGTGTCTAACGGGTTGTTCCTTGAGGAAGGGCTTGTTTCGGTGCTCCAGAGCCTCGAGACCGATGGCGTCAATGTCCTGCACATTGCCGAACTCGTTGATCCAATCCCGTTCGCCGACGACCACGGTGACGACCACGGTGATGACCACGCCGACGACCACGGTGACGATCACGCTGATGAATCTTCAGAGGAGCACGCTCACGGAGATTTTGACCCTCACTTCTGGTTCGACATGGAGCGGATGGCGCTTGCCGCCGAGCTCATTGGTTCAGAACTAGCGACGGCTACTGGAGTTGGCGACTACGACAGCTGTGGGGTGAGCGTCGCGGCTGATGTTCGTAGTGCCGAGGCTGACGTGATTGCTGTGTTGCAGGCAGTTCCGGACGCATCTCGAGTCTTGGTCACAGATCACGACGCCTTCGGATACTTCGCCGAACGCTATGACTTTGAGGTCGCAGGGGTTGTTGTCCCTGGCGGATCAACGCTCTCAGATCCAAGCTCACGAGAGCTCGCTGAGCTAGTCAACGTAATTGAGCGCGAGAATGTCACCGCAATCTTTGCTAACACGGCGACCGCATCAGATGTTGTGGCAGCCCTCGCGGCCGAGGTCGGCCGCGACATCCAAGTGGTTCCGCTGTTTGTGGGAAGCCTTGGTGGTCCTGGTAGCGGAGCAGAGGACTACATCTCCATGATGTCGCTGAACGCTTCGTTGATTGCCGATGCGCTGACAGACTAAGTCCGTGGAATGGTGGCTAGCTCCGTTTGAACTCGGCTTTCAGCAGAGGGCCTTGTGGGGTGGAATTCTCGCCGCACTCATGGCCTCGACGGTTGGCACATGGTTGGTGCTTCGGGGCATGAGTTTCTTCGGCGATGCGTTCGTTCATGGAATCATTCCGGGAATCGCCGCAGCGGTCGTGCTTGAGATCAACCCCTTCATTGGCGCCGCTGTAGCAGCGCTGATTATGGTGGTCGCCATTGAACTTGTTCAGCGCAAAACCGTCCTGGGCGAAGACACCTCTATTGGTCTGCTGTTTGTCGGCATGCTCGCATTGGGTGTCGTGATCATTTCCCAGCTCGACTCGTACTCGGGAAGCTTGACGAGCATTCTGTTTGGCGACGCTTTGGGTGTGACGTGGACCGGAATCTATAGCCAGCTGGTGCTTTTGGCCATTGTGCTCATCGCAGTCGTGGTGCTCTATCGTCCACTTCTAGCGCTGAGCCTCAATAAGGAGAAGGCAGAGCTGCTGGGTATGCGCCCTGGCCTCACTCATGCGGCATTGCTTGCGCTGATCGCGCTGGCAGTCATCGGCAGCTATCAGTCGGTCGGAACCCTCTTGGTCTTCGGTCTGCTCGTAGGACCACCGGCCGTAGCCAGCCTGCTCTCTCGCAGTGTTGTGCAGATGATGATTGTCGCAGCTGTTGTCGGCGTAATTTCGGTCTGGCTGGGGCTCACAATCAGTTATCACTTCGGCACGGCCGCCTCGGCAACGATGGCGTTGGTGCCGATTGTTCTGTTCTTTGCTCTCTTGGGCGCCAAGAACCTCACCGGCGTTCTCGTGAGGGGGGTCGCTCGATGAGCAACATTGTTGTGGGTTCGGGCGTAGAAAGCAGGCGCGAAGGCAAGGAGGTCCTCGGGGCCTCCGATTTCACGATTCCTGAGGCGAAGATCACCGCCATCATCGGGCCAAACGGAAGTGGGAAGTCGACCGTCCTTCATGCCATTGCTGGGCTGTTGGGTCTCCACGCAGGCTCACTGAGCGTGTTGGGTGACACCCCGGTGCATTCTCGGGCCCAGGTTGCCTACGTTCTTCAGCACATGAACGTCAACCACGGTATTCCGATGACCGTCAAGGACGTTGTGTCCATGGGCCGCTATCCGCTGAGGGGGTTCGTCGGCAGGTCCGGGACAGCCGACCGCGATGCGGTCAGGGCAGCTATGGAGCTGCTGCGTGTAGATGATCTAGCGGAGCGACAGGTATTCCGACT
>JAIOWV010000077.1 GCA_021741945.1 Pontimonas sp. | reverse complement strand
AAGCCGGGATCATGTTGTCGGGCGGCGTCACCCTCAGCTGGGTAACCGGGTGTCTGTGGGAACGGGCGCGGCAATTCTTGGGTCGGTCACTATTGGCGATGATGCGATCATCGGCGCTCTGTCAGTCGTGTTGGATGACGTCCCCGCCGGCGCACTTGCTGTGGGCATTCCCGCTAAGGTGAAAAAACGCTCCACACGCCGTTAGGTCTTTATGCTCAAGCTCGTCAGTCGAATGACCCTGGGCCCTCTTGCTAGGGCTTTGTTTCGGGCGACCATCATTGGGAAGAAGAATGTCCCTCGTTCTGGCCCGGTAATTCTGGCAAGTAACCACCTGTCGTTTATCGACAGTGTGGTCATCACCTTGTTTGCTCCCAGGCCAGTGTCGTTCTTGGCCAAGGATTCGTATTTCACGGGGACCGGAATCAAGGGCTTTGCCTCGCGCACGTTCTTCCGAGGCATTGGCGCTATTCCTGTGTCGAGGGGTGCGGGCCAAGCTGCCCAGCAAGCTCTCGATGCCGGGCTGGGCCTGCTCAACGAGGGAGAGGCGTTTGCTATCTACCCCGAGGGCACCCGCTCGCGCGATGGCAGGCTGTACCGGGGCAAGACCGGCGTTGCCTGGCTAGCGCTCACGGCCGGTGTCCCGGTGGTGCCAGTCGCCCTTCATGGCACGGACAAGGTGCAGCCGATTGGCTCGACGGGTATCAGGCCGGCCAAAGTCACCATCCAATTTGGCACGCCCTTAGATCTCTCTAAGCACGGCAAGGCCGACTCGGGCCGGGCTCGTCGCCACGCCACAGACGAGGTCATGGACGCTATTGCCCAGATGTCGGGGCAAGAGCGTGCTGATGGCTATAACGAACCACCCGCCAAGAACTTTGTAGAGAAGGTTCGCCGAACCTTCCGCTCGCGCGCCGAGCTTTAGGCGCCGGCGGTTGCTTCTGCTTGCGCCTTCTCGACCTCGGCGCGGACATCATCCATGTCCAAGCCCTTGACCGCGGTGATGACTTCTTCAAGGGCAGGCGCGGGCAGGGCTCCTGGCTGCGCAAAGACGAGGATGCCATCGCGGAAGGCCATCAGGGTTGGGATTGAGCGAATGTTTGCCGCTTGGGCCAGTGCCTGCTCGGCTTCAGTGTCGACCTTGCCGAAGGTGACATCCGGGTGCTTGAGGCTGGCCTCTTCATAGACCGGGGCGAATGCGCGGCAGGGGCCACACCAGTCAGCCCAGAAATCGACCAGGGTGATTCCCTCGGACGTGACGGTCTTTTCGAAGTCGTCGTGAGTGAGGTCAATGGTGGGCATGTGCGGATCCTTTCGTTATGAATCGAGTATACCCCATGGGGTATGCGGTCTCCCCACTGTTCGCCCAGCGATGAACAACGCTTCGGCCCTCCTTCTGTAGATGGGATACAAAAGTTTCGACGCACCCTGGTGTCCAGTGGTGGCTGAAAACCATGCTCTGGCGCCGAGGAACACTGCGCCCTAGCGTGAAGGGACAACAACTCTTTTTGGAGGACTGTAGTCATGAGCGCCCAGACTGATGTTCACACACCACCCGTCCGGTTCGATTCGACTGACCTTGCAGTGGATCCCGCCGAGCTGGGTGAATTCCTACTCGGGCGATACGTCGAGATCCGTCGCCATGCCCGCAGCGTCTGCGCTCACCCGGACATGTGGAAAATCGAGGGGCAGCCGATGCCGGAGCACCGGCAGCGTGTTTTTGGTCAACTGAAGCGCCTCGCCGACTCGGGTGTCGTGCACCTTGCTTTTCCGTCGATCGTGGGCGGCGGCGAGAACCCCGGTGGGAACATTGCAAGTTTTGAGCAGATTGTCTTGGCTGACCCCTCCCTTCAGATTAAGTCGGGTGTGCAGTGGGGCCTCTTTGGGGCGGCCGTCATGCATCTTGGCACCGAAGAGCACCACCGTAAGTGGTTGCCAGGAATTATGTCTCTGGAGATCCCCGGCGCCTTCGCCATGACGGAGACGGGTCACGGTTCCGACGTTGCTTCCATCGCGACGACAGCGACCTACGACCTGGACACCGATGAGTTTGTCATCCACACCCCGCACCGCGGCGCGTGGAAGGACTACATCGGCAATGCCGCCCAGCACGGGCGCGCTGCCGTTGTGTTTGCTCAGCTGATTGTTGAGGGGGAAAACCACGGCGTCCACGCGCTCTATGTGCCACTGCGCGATGACAACGGATTCTTGCCCGGCATCGGTGGCGATGACGATGGATACAAGGGTGGTCTGAACGGCATCGACAACGGGCGACTGCACTTCACTAACGTCCGAGTGCCCCGCGAGAACCTGCTCAACCGTTACGGCAGCGTCAACAGCGATGGCGTGTACTCCTCGCCGATTGAGTCCCGCGGTCGCCGATTCTTCACCATCCTCGGCACTTTGGTTCAAGGCCGGGTTTCCCTAGTCGGGGCCTCAACCGTGGCCTCTCAGTTGGCCTCGACCATTGGTATTCGCTACAGCCTGGAGCGTCGCCAGTTCCCCATCCCTGGCTCGAGCGAAGAGCATGTGCTGATGGATTACCAGCAACACCAGAGGCGTCTCATCCCACGTCTTGCCAACACGTACGCAATGGTGTTCGCTCAAGAGGTTCTCCTCGAGCTCTTCCACCAGGTCTTTAGTGGCCAGGCCGACACGGAAGAGCATCGCCAGGATCTAGAAACGCTGGCCGCAGCACTCAAGCCTTACGCAACATGGTCGGCTCTGGACATCATCCAGGCCAACCGCGAGGCGTGTGGCGGGCAAGGATTCCTTGCTGAGAACCGTTTGGCCGGTCTGCGTGCTGACCTGGATGTTTATGCCACCTTCGAGGGCGATAACACGGTGCTGTTGCAGTTGGTCGCTAAGCGTCTGCTGGGTGATTACGCACGACAGTTCGCTAAGGGCGACCTTGGTGTGATGGCCGGTTACGTCGCCGACCAGGTTGGCGAAGCAGCAGTCAACCGGTCTGGTCTTCGTCGCCTTGCTCAAAACGTTGTGGACTTTGGCTCGACCGCCCGGTCCATTGGGTATGTCCGCAGCACTGCCTCACAGAGGCAATTGCTCACCGATCGGGTCGCGACGATGGTGGCAAGCCTTGCCGAGTCTCTCAAACCGGCCTCGAAGTTGCCACCCGAGCAGGCTGCCGAGCTCATGAATGCCCACCAGCACGAGCTCATTGAGGCTGCGTGGGCTCACAGCGAGCTCGTGGTGTGGGAGGCCTTCACTGAGGCGCTCTCTCGCTACGAGGACGGCCCCACTAAGCAGGTGTTGCGATGGTTGCGCGATCTCCACGGCTTCGTGCTCATAGAGAAGCACCGTGATTGGTATTTGATGAACGGCCGCCTCAGTGCTCACCGCGCAGAGGCGATCACTCAGTACATCAACAATCGGTTGCTCCCCAGGCTTCGCCCGCACCTGAAGTCGTTGGTCGATGCTTTTGAGCCCAGCGACGATTTGGTCCGCGCACCGATCGCGCTCGGGGAAGAGGCTAAGCGCCAGGAAGAGGCCCGCGCCTATGAGGGGTCTAGCCTGAAGCAATGAAACCTTCTGTGGCGTGGGCACTGGTCGGGGCACAGTTTGGACTTCTTGCCGGGCTAGTAGTCCTGCCCGCGGGAGAGCTGTGGTCGCGCAATGTCCTGACGTTTGTGATTGGCGGTGTTCTCATCGGCGCGGGAGTGCTGGTTGCTGGCGCTGGAGGAATGCGTCTTGGTCCGGCGCTAACCCCCACCCCTATTCCCAAGGATGGCGCCGAGCTCGTAACATCCGGCGTATATCGATATGTCCGCCACCCGATTTACACAGGTGTCTTGTTGGCGGCACTGGGACTCGTTGTTCTCGGTGCATCCGCCGGGCACATCGTGGGATGGATCGCACTCTTTGTCGTGTTGTCCATCAAGGCGTCGGGCGAAGAGGCGATGTTGGCCAAGCGCCATCCCGGTTATGAAAGTTACGCGAAGTCGACGGGACGGCTGATTCCGAAATTCAATTAGTCTTCTGTTTTTGTGTGCGGGCTATAGTTTGACTAGCTAGGTAGACAGTTTGGGGTGTTGAGATGGCGAGACGAAAGCTCTCCGACACGACCCACCCCGACAAGGCCCTGGTTGATTCTTATTGGTTGGGTTTTGGTTCAGACCCGCAGCCACCGATGCGCCTCAAGATCCTGTACGTCACTTTTGACGAGGTGGCCAAGTCAGGTCCGACCTCCTTCAACGTCTCGAGCGTGTGTGATCGACTGGGCATCACCTACCCGATGGTTAACCACTATTTCGGTGGACGCGATGCGCTCATCGCGGAGGCTGCCCACATGATGTATCTCCGATACGTTGACAACCTTTGGGCCGCGGTCCAGCGAGCTCCGCGAAACCCCAGAGACCGGCTAGCGGCCTGGATTTTGGCGGAAATTAAGGAAACCGATGAGATGGGTGGCTGGGGTGCGGTGTTGAACTACCCGCTCGCCGCGAAGGACGTTTCCTACATCGTGCGGAAGTCATTTGGTGGGGCGATGAATCAGGGCTTTGAATTGAATTTGGCGCGTGTTGGCTCTCTCATCAAGGACATCCGTCGCGGGGAGGTGTCGGACCCCCAGTGGGGAATCGGTTCGGTTCCACGCATGGAACTCTTCCTGGACCCAGAGTTGCGGGCTCTAGTTCCCACGGTGTCGTGGTCGACACTGGGGGTCTCGGTGTGGGTCGCAGGTCAACACCTTCCCTCACGTTCTATTCCCGAGATCGAGCCAATCAAGAATCAGCTCATCGAAAACCACATCGCGATGATGATTGAACTAATTGAGTCGTATAAATAACTAAATTCAGTTTTGTAGTTGATACGCTTCATTCGTGGATCAACCTTCCGGTGGTGCAGGTGAACCTGCAGGGTCTGTGTTGACCGACGTCGCACTCGTGGGCGCAGCAAGCCTCGGGATGTTCTCGATTGTTTTGGCAGCGGCGGCTGTCTATCTGGTGATCCGGCATCAGGGGTATTTCTACAAAGCAAGGGTCCGTACTACCCACGTTGTCGCTGAGGAACCTGAGCCCGTCGACCGCTGAGTCTTCCAGCCTTTCTGGTACGGTGGGGGCTACTCACCCTGGGGTTAGTTTGACCGGGGGATGTTACTAACCAGTCGAGGGTGAATCAATGATTGTCGGAGTTCTCAAAGAGCCGATTTCTGGTGAAAACCGGGTTGCGGCAACACCAGAGTCGGTCAAGCAGTTAGTCGGTAAGGGCCTTAAGGTCACCGTTCAAAAGGGTGCTGGCGTCTTGGCCGGTTATGCCGATGAGGACTACAAGGCCGCTGGCGCCACTATCGCTCCGAGCGTTGATCCCGGCAAGGTGGATGTTCTCGCCCACGTGAGGCCTCTCGCCCCGGCGACAATCAAGAAGCTGAAGAAGGGCACCCTCACGGTGGGTCTGATGTCTCCGGCATCCGAAACCGATGCGGTGAAGGCGCTGCGCGACAACAAGATCACCTCTTTTGCGCTCGAGCTTGTCCCCAGAATTTCCCGCGCTCAGTCGATGGACGCTCTGACCTCGCAGGCCCTGGTCGCTGGATATCGCTGTGTGCTGGAAGGCGCCATGCGCCTGCCTCGTTTTTTCCCCCTCTATATGACGGCCGCTGGAACAGTTCCTCCGGCAACCGTTCTGGTTCTCGGGGCTGGTGTTGCTGGTCTTCAGGCGATCGCCACGGCTAAGCGCCTTGGCTCGAAGGTGATGGCCTACGACGTTCGATCTGCTTCTGCAGATGGGGTTCGCTCGATGGGTGGAACCTTCATCGAACTTGAGCTCGACGCCTCGGCCGACGGTGCTGGTGGCTACGCCAAGGAATTGGCAGCAGACCGAGCCAAGCGTCAGCAGGAGCTTCTCACCCCCTACGTGAGTGCAGCCGATGTCATCATCACTACCGCTGCTATCCCCGGACGCCCAGCTC
>JAIOWV010000076.1 GCA_021741945.1 Pontimonas sp. | reverse complement strand
GATGGCCCTTCTGAGCAAGCACATCTCCACTGACCCCGAACTTAAGGAGAAGAAGGAAGAGCAGTGGATTGAACACTTCACGGCTCTAAACGAGGGCGCGTTTATTTCCGATTCCCAACTTGACGAGCTGACTGAGACCAACAATCAGGTAATCGAAGCTCTTCAGCCTGATACAAGCGAACTGCAGGCACGGTTGAAGAGCGCAATCAGCTCGGCCGTGGCGAGTGGTATGCCGAAGGGCGGCCACTCCTTCGACAAATGGGTGGCCCTGATCGTCAACGGTTTTGAGGTCAATCAACCAGCCCTCCTCGACGATCTGAGTAAGCTGCGCCACGAAAAGTGTCGTCAGTGGGTTGAGAAGATGCCCGACCATGTACTCGGCCTGGTGTCGAAAACAATCTCGCAACAGGGCCTAGCCGTTACCTCTAAGTTGCTGGAGCGGCTCATTGCGCAGGTTAGGGCAGCTGCGGCAGAGCTTCTGGAGGAGCGCGCCCATCACATTCGAGATGCTGGACAAATAAATCACACGGTGTCCCAGGCTATGGGGCCAGCATCATCGATGAACGCGATTCCAGTGAATCACCCGACCGTCGCGAACGCTCTGCACCAAGCAGAGCTTGCATTTTACTGGTCCTCGATGGCTGACTTGAAGGAAAGCGCAAGCGAGTTGATGCTCGACTTCGCCGAAAGCTTCCTTGTCCCTCTGCAGGCCACGCTCTCCCGCGGTTTGGGTGCCCCTAGAGACTCCCCCTCCAACCCAAACCTGCCGGACAACACCCAGAACCCCTACGCGGGGTGGCCTGACTTTTCTCAGAAGCCAGTCGCTTCTCGTCTTTATCCCGCCCCGAACGAGTCAATGCTCATCGATGCGAAGGATTTTCCTGCTGAATTTGACATGTTGGTAGAACAGACGGTTAGCGACCCCTCGGTGACTGCAGCAAAAATCGTTGTAGACGAAGTTCTTATGGGTTCCCGTTCGCCTGAGCTTTCCAGCCTGGCTGACAACCAGAGTTGGGACGTCTTGACACTGCGCCAATTGTGGATCCCCAAAAACCGGCACTATCAAATTCGGCAAGCGGCGAATCAGCCCGCAATGTTCGGATTTGCCGTCAACCACATGGATTACCTGGAATTCACGAAGAAGTGGCTCAAGGTGCCAGGGCGGGCATTCCGATCTTTCATGGATCAAACAATCCCGAACTATCTGAAAGCCAGCGGCAACCAAGCACTTCAGTCTGAGCGGTCGAAGAAATTCCTTGGAGCACTCAACTCTGCTCTGCAGATGGCTGACCCTCTCGTAGACATCGATGAAACGCTGCTCGCTGCGGCTCACGGTGAGATTGGCCGGCGAGCACAGTGTTCCGGCATTCCAATTGATTCCTCCGATCCCATGAGGGAAGCGATCGACAACATGTTGGTTGCAGCAGGACACGATCCGAAGGGTAAGTGGTATATCGACGGCAACAAGGCCGCGATGTCGAAGTCAATCGAGATTGTGTCCCAAATGGATAGTTCCATGGGTCCAATTCCGATGTCTTCGATGATGGAGCCAATTCTCCAAGAGTGGACTAAAGCGAGCTCCTCATACAGCAGCCGGGCAACCTTTATGACCTTCCGGCGGGGCCGCACGCTAGCGGAAGCAATCCCCGCCCACCCAAATCAGTGGCAGGCAATGCTCACCGGATGGTTTGTCGGTCGCCTGTTAAACCAGCTCGAAAACGACAAAACAGACCCGTCCTATAAAGACAAGGGTCCAAAAGTCAGTATCTGGTGCAGCCCGTCGTCTGGATTAGCGACTTTCCCGTATCCGCTTCATTCTGCGCGCATCGTGAACAACGTTGATGACCTGCCCGCAGCAGTCCTCGATTCACTGATCGTAGCCATGGCCGATTGTCATTCAACCGGATCACTTGCTCCGCTAGCCCCCTACAACCGTCTTCTTGAACTCGGCGGTGTCGATGGAAGTTTCGAGGACCTCGAGAATTGGGTTCGCAGCGGAGTTGTTCAGCAGAGCGCTCCCTTACCAAGGCCCGAGCGAGCAGGCACCCCGGCAATGACCCCACACGAGCGACAGGACGCTTGCGCGGCATATCTCGACGAATTACTCGTCGAGTTCAGGGCCAAGATAGCGGGGCTGGATTCCCATGCTGACTCCCGCACTTACCCCATCTCGTGGGAGCTACGCACCGAAATTGAGTATGCACTCGACGCGGGAATCAAGGCAGTGCGATCCATCGAACCGGAGAAAGAGCTCTAGGCCATGGCAAGAGACCCCATCTGGGGCGAATCAGGCCTCAGCGTTACCCTGCTCCCCTCGGGGCCGCAGGGTGATGCACTATTTGAGGTTGCCACCGCATGGACCAAACTTCGGCTTTTAGCGCCGTCGATGTGGGTCCGAGCGGAGTGGCTCGATTCGACGGGGACGAATCCGCCGCGGCAAACCGCGGTGGTGCTGGGCGCTTCGCGTGCGGAAGAACCCCACATGGTCGAAGTGGATCTCTTTGAGCAGTTGGCTCGCCAGAATCTCGGGCAGATACGGCTCTTGGTCGTGCGAACTGCTGTGCCGAATCTCGAATTTGATCAGAAGCAAGACGATTTGGTCGAACTGCTCGGGCGTTACCTGGATCAGTCTGTTCCTAAGGTCCGGTCCTCCAGCGACGCCGAAGCACCGATCGCATCGCTGTCGAAGCTGAATCTTTTAACCGGGCCAACGGAATTCATCCCACAAAATCAGGAGAGGCTGGTAAACCCCCTCTTCAATGCGCACTTTGTGGCATCGACTGAGGACCGCTCCAGCCCTCTCGCGGGAGACGCCTTTGTTCGCTATGACAGCACCAGTCGCAGATTCGCGGGCTTTACGATGCTGCATGTTGCGACCCTTGCGGCGCTGTGGCAAGGCCTCCCCCGCGGTGGCTACGAGCTTGCAAAGAAAGCCAACTGGGAAGGCGACAAGGTCTATGTTTCGCGCGTTTTCGTGAGCGCGATTCTCACTGACGGTCTCATTCAGCGCGCGTGCGCACGGGTCTTGCAGCGTGCTGGAAACGCCCGTGAGGGCTTCACTGATTTGTCGCTTGATTTCGCGGTCGATGGGACGTATCCGATTCCTGACGCCCAGGTTGATGACTTCATCAACACGATGGTGTCTCTCACCTTTGATTTCCGCGACGGTATCTTGCAGTACAAGCCAGCAGCGGATCGAGAGGCACCGGCCAAGTTCAGATTTGGAATCCTCGGGCAGTTGGGTGACTTCTTTGTTTTCTCCGGAAACAAGATTCTTCGGGTCCCCTTCTATACCGGTCTCTGGTTCTGGAAGAAAACAGTCGACATTCTTAATTCGCTATTTCAAGGCGGCGGCAAGGGTGCCGCCGAGGTCGTCGGGCCCCAGGAGTTCCTTGACCCGCGAGACCTCAGCATCATCAAAAAATACGATCAGGTCGCAGAAACCAAAAAAGCAGCTGACTTGGCCATTAACTCCCCCGTGGGAAACAGCCCGGTGCGCTCCACACCCGAGCTCTGGGAGAGGATTCGCAAGCTGGTGTTTGGCTTCCTAGATGGCTCCAACTTGCAGCTTTTTGGCATCAAGCGTCAGGACAACGGGTGGCCCATCTTTTATCGGGTGTCCTCAATGTTTAGCGACCCCGCAGATGTCCTGTCGGTGCCAGACCCGCTGGATGAATCCAAGCGAATTTCGTTGAAGTGGATGGATCTGGCTCAAGCCAGCGAGATCCAAGTCGCACTCACCCAGCAGGTCATCAAAACAAAAGACTCCATGTCGGCCAGCCTGCAAAAAGTTGTGAGTTCCAAAGAAGAGATCGAGCGTCTCGAGGAAGAAATCAGAGAGCTCCAGCTGCACCTTGACCTCGATTTGATTGACGCCACCGAACCTGTCGATAACCAGGCGGTGAACCGTGGCTGAGCCCAAGAACACAAAGAAGAAGGCAACCAAGTCCGCCGACGATGCCGTTCTTGAAAAGACCGCCGAGCTAGTAGGTCCGGACCTCGAGGAAATCGACGCTGACCTCGTTGAGTTGTTGAAGGACGTTGACGAGGAATTGGCCGCAGCAGCAGGCCATACCGACGAGCTTCCCGAACCCCTCCAGGAAACCTCAGTTGAGGCGACTCCCACTACAGAGACTGCTGAAATAGATGGTGCTGGCGCAAAGGCTTCACCATTAGACCCAGAACCCTCTGAAGTGAAGCCCGCTAAAGGCACGCGAACTGCGAGGCCCGCGAAAAAAGCCCCTGCAGAGCCCGTTGCTGAGACCGACCCAGAAGTCGCCGCCCCAGCGGAAAAGCCAGAGGCCACCCCAGCTCCCGCCTCTAAGAAAAAAGCTCCAGCGTCAGAGAAAAAACAATCCGTTGATAAGCCTGCGCCCAAGGCATCCTGGTGGTCGCGGCTGAAGGCATTTTTCCGAAAGCCCGCACCCGCTGTGCCGAACGAGCCGGAAGCTCAGGCTTCGGTTGAACCGCCACGCGACTATGAAAAAGAGCTCAAACGCAAACTCGCTGCTCTGAGTAGGGTCCAAAAGATTCGTGCACGCGAAGCCCAGGAAGCCGAGTCGCTGCACGCGCGTTTGGAGGCGCAGCAAGAAGAGCTTGGCCGTGTTGGGACGTGGGTCGAGGGCTTGGAGCGCTCGTACTTCTGGAATGTCCAGAAGGTTATGGGCGCAAACCTCGCGCGAGCTCGGGCGGACAAGAGCGCCTACGAGGCTGCGGTGGAAAACGTCGAGTTGCCAGAACGCGGCAATCTCGTTGTGCTGAGACAGCGCTTCCACAAGGGTTTTGGAATTGGCCTGTTGACTTTTGGTATTCCCACGGGACTGCTGTTCTTCATCCCATGGTTCGCCACCGCAACAATGCCGGTGTGGCTGTTGGAGTTTTTGAACTCACAGTTCTTTAGCGTGATGGTGGGTGGTTTGCTCGCGCTAACCGCTGGAATCTTGGGGTTGGTGCGCCGGGCAGTGGGCAAGGAGCGAATGAACTGGTGGCGGATGATTCGCATCGCTCTCAGCGTTGTCGCAATTCCCCTCTTTGTCTTTGGAATTTCACGAGCCCAAGAGTTCCTCTTGCAATACGCGGTTCCCTTTATCGACCGTTGGCTGGGCACCGCATTGATGGTCATTGCCATCAGCTTCTTCTTCTACCTCCTCGGAATCTTGCTTTTCTACTATTCGGGCTGGTCGCAGTTCAGCCGAGACGTCACGGAACAACTCACCGCACTGGACAACGTTGTTGAGGGCTATGTGCATTCCCAAGTCGAAATCAAGCGCCTAGAGGCGCTCTACGAGCAAACCTCTGATTGGTTGCAGTTGCTTGCCCATTCCCTCTACCGCCCGTGGAAGGTGGATCCGGACTGGACCACCAGTAAAGAGCTGCGGATGACCTCAGAGAGCTTCCCCTTCGCTCTCCGCGTTGCCCACGCGGTTGATTCGGAGACGTCTCAGATTGCCAACCTGGAGCGCCTTATTGGCGAACGGCTGATGACGCAGGGTTGGCGCAACGAAGCCTTCGAGGACACGCTGGCCGAAATTGGTAAGCAAATGGGCTTCGACGAAACCCACGTCACACCAGAGTTCCTTGACGCGGACTTACCCCACCAGACGAACAACTCACGAGCGCTGATTAGGTCATTCTTCGAACAATCTGCGGTAACCGCTGACAAGGGCGTTGTTCAGATTGTTGATGAGACGGGCCCCACCAATACGGGTCATGCTCGCTTCAGCGATAACTATCTGGTCGAAGTTGCCAGGCGCCGCCTGCGGGAACTAATCGAGAAAACACAGTCCTCTGTTCTCTCCGAGGCGCGTCCAGCGGTCGAGCAAATCGTAGACGACCCGCTTCGCGACATTAAGTTCGACTCCTCTGTCATCGACTCGAAGGACACCGCCCAGGATTGGGACGATTTCCTGCGAGACGCGTTGGGTTATGACGACATTGTGCAGCCACCGCTGTCGACAATGACCTTTACCGACGAGGGGTTGTTGGCAAAAGCCCCTGAGTCAGCGCAGACGCACGTTCTGATCCCCGAACGCTTGAAGGCTTCCGCTCCGAGCCCGGCTTCTGACAGCGTCACTATCCACCCTCTAGCTGATTCGGGCAC
>JAIOWV010000075.1 GCA_021741945.1 Pontimonas sp. | reverse complement strand
CCGTTCACGCCATTGGCGATGAGGCAAACCGCCTCATCCTCGATCTGATGGAGGCGAACGGGCTTGGCGGCCGTATTGAACATGCTCAGCTGGTGCGTGACGCTGACTTCCCCCGCTTTGCAAAGCTCGGCGTAATCGCAAGTGTTCAGCCGGAGCATGCGGTGGATGACCGCGACGTGACTGACGTCTATTGGGCCGATAGAGCAGATCGCGCTTTTGCGCTTCGCCGTTTGGTCGATAGCGGGGCGCAGTTAATTCTTGGCTCTGATGCGCCCGTGGCGCCCCTGGACCCTTGGGTCTCCATTGCCGCTGCAATTACTCGAACCAGAGATGGCAGGGAGCCCTGGCACCCCGAGCAAGCGCTCAGCCTCGATGAGGCAATTCGTTTTTCCACAAGGACTTCGGTGGCTGCGGGCCAACCGGCGGACCTCGTGATACTTGATGCTGACCCACGGTGGCTTGTTGATGCGTGTGGGTCTAACGCCGCAGCCGCCAGTGACGCGGTGCGGCAGATGCCGGTATGGATGACAATCTCGCAGGGCGTTGTCACTCACACTTCGAGTTCGTAACTGGAGGGGATGACGGGAATCGAACCCGCACCATCAGTTTGGAAGACTGAGGCTCTACCATTGAGCTACATCCCCGAGGGGTGCCACCGTCAACGATGGTACTGCATGCACTCCAATTCGTACTTCCAGTGCGATGACACCGACTAGACTCTCAGAGGCTGTTCGCCTGGGCTTGGCCGTGTACTGCGCCCGGATGGTGATCAACTCTTATCTTTTCGGGGCGTAGCTCAGTTTGGTAGAGCGCCCGCTTTGGGAGCGGGAAGTCGCAGGTTCGAATCCTGTCGCCCCGACGGAAAGACACACAAGAAAAACCAGTTGGAGAAAATGCCGTGCCCACAACGACAAAAGAAGCCCTTGGTCCGACCCGCGTTCGCCTGACCATCACGGTCACCCCGGAGGAACTCAAGCCAAGCCTTGACCACGCCTACCAGCACATCGCTGAGCAGGTCAACATTCCAGGCTTCCGCAAGGGCAAGGTTCCCCCCACGCTGATTGATCAGAGGGTAGGTAAGGGCGAGGTTCTCAACCACGCCGTGGGCGAGGGTCTCGACCGCTTCTTCCAGCTCGCTGTTGTCGAGCAGAAGATCCGCACCCTCGGTCGCCCCGAAGCCGATGTGACCCAGTGGCCAAGCGATAAAGATTTCTCCGGTGACCTCGTGGTCGTTGTTGAGGTTGATACCCGCCCGGAATTCACTATTCCCGACCACACCAAGTACTCCATTGAGGTTGAGCCCATCACCGTCAGCAAGGAAGAGGTCGAGGCGGAGCTTGATGCCCTTCGCGCCCGCTTTGGCACACTCGTGAGTGTTGACCGCCCCATCAAGACCGGTGACTTTGTGCAGGTCGACCTGGTCGCAAAGATTGGCGACACCACGATCGACACCGCCAACTCCATTAGCTACGAGGTTGGCTCGGGTCAGCTCATCGATGGCATCGATGAAGCCCTAGACACCCTCACTGCGGGGGAGACCACCACGTTTGAGTCCAAGCTGCTCGGCGGAGACCGCGTGGGCGAGACCGCACTCATTGAGATCACCGTGTTGGCCGTGAAAGAGCGCGAACTTCCCGAAGCTGACAACGAGTTCGCTCAGATCTCCAGCCAGTTCGACACCATTGCCGAGCTTCGTGAGGACATGAAGGCCCAGGTGCAGCGCAAGGGCGTCTTCGGGCAGGCTCAGCAGGCGAGGAACAAGCTTGTCGAGAAGCTCCTGGAGGATGTCACCATTCCTCTGCCCCAGGGGGTCATCGACGATGAGGTTCACCGTCACCTCGAGCAAGAAGGCAAGCTCGAAGACGACAAGCACCGCGCAGAGGTCATCGAATCCACGGAGAAGTCGCTGAAGACTCAGATTCTGCTGGATGCGCTCGTCGAGAAGCTCGAGGTCCAGGTCTCTCAGGACGAACTGACCCAGTACCTCATCCAGTCTGCATCGCAGTATGGAATGGACCCCACCGAGTTCATCCAGACCCTCGATAGCAACAACCAGATCCCCTCCATGGTGGGCGAGGTAGCTAGGTCCAAGTCGCTCTCTGTCGCGCTTGCCGGCGTGAAGGTTGTCGACACCAAGGGCAAGAAGGTCGACCTGAGCGACTTCACCCGCGAGGCCACTGATCCCGTTGAGCAAGCCGTGGCGCAGGCTGTGGCTGATAACCACGACGACCACGACCACGATCACGACCACAAGCACTAAAGCGACACTCTGCCGAGGGCGAACACTGCCGGTTCCACGGGTTAGCGCCCGGTAGGGTCGGTGATAGCCCGCTTGGGGGTGTTCGTGAGGAGAACAAAACTGTGTCCATGGCAGAAACGATGATGCAACCGAACGTCTTTGACCGGTTGCTCAAAGACCGCATTATTTGGTTGGGTTCCGAAGTTCGTGACGATAACGCCAACGAAATCGCGGCCAAGCTCTTGCTCCTCGCTGCTGAAGATCCTGAGCGCGACATCTACCTCTACATCAACTCACCCGGTGGTTCGATTACCGCGGGTATGGCGATTTACGACACCATGCAGTTTGTTCCCAACGACATCGTGACCGTCGGTATTGGTATGGCTGCCTCGATGGGCCAACTGCTCTTGACTGCTGGCACAAAAGGCAAGCGCTACATCACCCCGAACGCTCGGGTGCTCTTGCACCAGCCCCACGGAGGTTTCGGTGGAACCGCGAGCGACATCCAGACCCAGGCCCACCTGATTAACGACATGAAGAAGCGCCTGGCTCAGATCACCGCCGACGCTACTGGCAAAACTGTTGACCAGATCATGGCCGATGGCGACCGCGACCGCTGGTTCACCGCCGATGAGGCGCTGGCCTATGGCTTTGTCGACCACATTCGCTCCTCTGCAACCGACGTTGTCGGTGGCGGTGGAACCGAGCAGAGCAAGAAGAAGTAGACGGGGACTATCCAATGAACACACTCCCAGAGCACAAAGCATCGCTCGCCATGCCAGAGTCTCGCTACATCCTGCCAAGCTTCGAAGAGCGCACCAGCTACGGCTTCAAGCGCCAAGACCCTTACGCCAAGCTCTTTGAAGACCGCATCGTGTTCCTTGGCGTCCAGGTCGACGACGCGTCCGCCGATGACGTGATGGCGCAGTTGCTGGTCTTGGAAAGCCAAGACCCCGACCGCGACATCGTGATGTATATCAACTCTCCCGGTGGCTCGTTCACCGCGATGACAGCCATCTACGACACGATGCAATACGTTCGCCCGCAAATTCAGACCGTGGTTCTAGGCCAGGCTGCCTCTGCTGCAGCTGTGATTCTTGCCGGTGGTGAGCCAGGCAAGCGCCTCGCTCTGCCGAACGCTCGAATCCTTATCCACCAGCCGATGATGGGCGAAGCGGGTCGTGGCCAGGCATCTGACATTGAAATTCAGGCCAAAGAGATTGCCCGACTGCGCGAATGGTTGGAAGACACGCTTTCTAAGCACTCGAAGAAGTCTCCGGAAGAGGTCAACCGCGATATTGATCGTGACAAGATCCTGACCGCTGCTGAAGCCCTCGACTACGGACTGATCGATCAGGTCCTCTCCTCGAGGAAGTCTGCCGGTGTTGGCGCAGCTCTCAAGGGCCCAGAGGCTGTTGTCGCCTAGTTAGCTCTTTGCTTGGCGTTTCCGAAGACCGGAAACCCCAAGGCCAATGAGCAGCACTAACAGCACAGCGATTCCGACGATGCTCGGAATCACCGAGACGGTGTCATCGGCCACGACCGGTATTTCCTCTGCTGGAACAATCAGCTCGGGGGTAATCTCCTCGACCGGCAGATCCTCGGTTGTGGCGCCGCACACTGGGGGAGCAACGAGGCCAACAGCTGGGCCGTGGTCGGCACCTGGTTCAAAAACAAAGGTGTAGCTGTCTTGCAGCGTGTGTCCATCGGCTGAGACAAATTGGTAGAGCACCGTGTAGGTGCCGGGCCGACCCAGGTCGATGGTGGCGCTCATCGTTCGTTCGTCGATGTTCACGCAGCCATCACCGTAATAGAGGCCTGCCCCATCCTGCGCGACAATTGCAAAACCACGCGTGGCGTCGCCGGTGTCCAAAAAGCTGTCGTTGGTGGAAATCGACACGGTGACAGGGCTTTGGGTGACTACAGAATCCGCGGCGGGGTCACGGTCTTCGACCACGTTGTGAGCGAGTGCCGGAGCGGCAGATCCGAGAGCCAGTGCCACTCCCACTAGACCTGCGATCCAGCGAGGTGCACGGGATATCGTGCTCATGGGGCCCATAGTTCTTCCATGCTAGCTGGCGCCACACCCCGCGTTACCTGTGGAATGTCCGAGGCGCTTGGGCCCTGAGAGGTAAACTCCGAAGGGTCCCAGATCGCATGGAGGAAGGCTTTCTCATGGCACGCACAGGAGATTCCGGCGAGCTCCTCAAGTGTTCGTTCTGTGGCAAGAGCCAAAAGCAGGTCCAGCAACTCATCGCAGGACCCGGCGTTTATATCTGTGACGAGTGTGTCGAGCTCTGTAACGAAATCATCGATGAGCGCCAGTCTGAGAGCACCGGCCAGGCAGTTGCTGACTTCGATTTGCCCAAACCCAAAGAGATTTACGACTTCCTTGAGGAATATGTCATTGGCCAGGAAGAGGCCAAGCGTTCGCTGTCAGTCGCCGTGTATAACCACTACAAGCGTGTTCGCGCCGCCGCCTCACCGCATGCGGTGGAGGGCTCCGATGACATCGACATTCAAAAGAGCAACATTCTTCTGATTGGTCCGACCGGCTGTGGCAAGACCTACCTGGCGCAAACCCTCGCAAAGCGCCTCAATGTGCCCTTTGCTGTGGCCGACGCGACTGCGCTGACCGAAGCCGGTTATGTGGGTGAGGATGTCGAGAACATTCTTCTCAAGCTCATCCAGGCCGCCGACTACGACGTCAAGCGCGCAGAGACAGGCATCATCTACATCGACGAGGTCGACAAGATTGCCCGGAAGGCCGAGAACCCCTCCATCACCCGCGATGTTTCGGGTGAGGGTGTTCAGCAGGCGCTCCTGAAGATCCTTGAAGGCACCGTTGCGGCCGTTCCGCCCCAGGGTGGGCGTAAGCACCCCCAGCAAGAGTTCATTCAAATCGACACCACCAACGTCCTCTTCATCGTCGCCGGTGCGTTTGCTGGGCTCGAAGACATCATTTCTCAGCGCGTGGGTCGCCACGGCATTGGTTTTGGCGCACCGCTGCACTCCAAGGACGCCAGCGAGAACATGTTCTCCCAGGTGTTGCCTGAGGACCTTCACAAGTTTGGCTTGATACCTGAGTTCATTGGCCGTTTGCCCGTTGTCACCACGGTTGCTCCCCTGGACCAGACCGCGCTGATCGACATCTTGACCACACCCAAGAACGCACTGGTCAAGCAGTATCAGCGGATGTTTGTTCTCGACGGGGTTCAACTGGAGTTTGAGCCACAAGCGCTCGAGGAGATTGCCACTCTGGCTGCCGTCCGACAGACCGGTGCGCGTGGACTCCGAGCCATCTTGGAAGAGGTTCTGGGACCTGTGATGTTTGAGATTCCCTCGAGCGACCAGGTTGAGCGCGTCATCATCACGAAGGATGCAGTTCTCAAGAACGCGGCCCCGACGATTGTCCCGAAGGCAGCGCCCAGGCGCGAAAAGTCCGCTTAGCCGCGCAGCACTCGGCCGTCATCGAGTTCGACCACGGGTCGACCCTCCAGCCACGTGAGCGTCCACCGCAATGTTGTGGTCTCCTCGGAGCTCAGTGTTGCCTCAATGGCGGCAATCTCGTCGCGTAAGGGTTGAGGCAGAGATGCCGGAGCCTGTCCCACTGAGAATCGTCCGCCGAGTTGCATAATCGCCGCCTATTTCTCTGTGTCTAGTTCATACATAACCCAGGAGGTCCTGGAGGCGAGCGTGTCATAGAGGTGCTGGGCTTGGGCGTTATCCGCAGCAGTAATCCAGCGCAGATCCCCGCCGCCGTGAGCGGCCCCGTGCTCTTTCAGGGCATCAATCAGTGCGCGGCCGACTCCGCGCCCCCGCGCAGTGGGCAAGGTGAACAGGTCGTCGAGAAACCAGGAGGGACCAGCGCGGAAAGTGTCGGCT
>JAIOWV010000074.1 GCA_021741945.1 Pontimonas sp. | reverse complement strand
AGTGGCAGACTAGGCGTGATGTTTCACGTGAAACATTGAGTAAGGGGTGAAGTCGGTGAGCGCTCAGAGTTTTGACGCATCCACCCCGCTCGCGACTGAACTTGCGCACCTAACGGAACGCCGGGCAGCTATCGCGCGTGCCAGCGTCCCGAGTCCTGCGTCAACCCGCATCTTTACCGTCGCGAACCAAAAGGGCGGAGTCGGCAAGACCACAACGGCGGTCAATATCGCCGCAGCACTGGCAAGCTTCGGTGCCAAGGTGTTGGTCATTGATCTGGATCCGCAAGGCAACGCGTCTACGGCACTCGGGATCGACAAGCACGGCGACATTGACAGCATCTATGACGTAGTCGTGCGCGGGACGGCGCTTGGCCAGGCAATTCAGGTAAGCCCGGAGAACCCCAACCTTTTCTGTGTCCCCGCGACCCTTGACCTTGCCGGCGCCGAGATTGAGTTGGTCTCGTTGGCGGCCAGGGAATATCGGCTAGATCGGGCTCTCCAGCAGTATGTGGCTACACCCGAGGGCTCATCCTTGGATTACGTCTTTATCGATTGCCCACCATCGCTAGGGCTACTGACGATTAATGCCTTTGTAGCCGCGAGAGAAGTTCTTATCCCGATTCAGTGTGAGTACTACGCCCTCGAGGGCGTCTCTCAACTGGTCGGAAGTATCGACATGATGCGCAGCCATTTGAATCCCGATCTGCGACTCTCGACCATCCTGCTCACCATGTTTGACTCCCGGACTAATCTCGCCCACCAGGTGGTTGATGACGTTCGGCAACATTTCCCCGCCCAGACACTCAACGCCGTGATTCCACGGTCTGTTCGGGTGTCCGAAGCCCCCAGCTTTGGCCAGACAGTGGTCGCCTATGACCGCAATTCGCCTGGTTCAGTGTCCTACCAAGAAGCCGCAATTGAAATTGCTCAACGAGGGGTGGCCCGCTAATGGCTCAAAAAAGAACCGGACTCGGTCGTGGAATCGGTGCACTTATTCCGACGGCACCAACGCAGGGCGATCGCCCGGTGGATGTCTTCTTCCCCAGTACCGAGGCGCCGGAAGGCCTGCTCGCCGTTCCTGGCGCAAGCCTTGCAAATATTGAGGTTGGCGCGATTCGACCTAATCCCCAGCAACCGCGTCGGGAGTTCCGCCAAGAGGAGCTCGACGAACTGATCCACTCAGTGCGAGAGTTTGGTGTTCTCCAACCCATCGTTGTGAGGCCCCTGGCAACTCCCGAGAAGGGCGCTTCCTTTGAGCTGATCATGGGAGGACGGCGCCTTCGCGCAGCGACGGCGGCAGGCCTTGCGACTATCCCGGCAGTGGTCAGAGATACCACCGACGAGTCGATGCTGCGCGACGCTCTGCTGGAGGATCTCCACCGCGCAAACCTGAACCCGTTGGAGGAAGCCTCCGCCTACCAGCAGCTTCTTTCCGATTTTGGTATTACCCAGGATGAACTAGCTCAGCGTCTGGGTCGCTCCCGACCACAGGTGACTAACACGTTGCGGTTGTTGCGCTTGCCGGAGAAAATCCAGGCTCAGGTGGCCGTCGGGGTGTTGTCTGCAGGACACGCGCGCGCTCTGCTTTCTATTGACGACGTCGAAGCGCAGGCTCGCCTCGCCGCGAAGATTGTTTCTCAATCGCTGACTGTTCGCCAGGCTGAAGAGGCCGCTGGGCTCGTCAAGACACAAAAGCCAGGTGGCAAGAAGGTTCGTGGCGGTGGCCGTAGCGAGCAGCTGGAAGAGATCGCTGAGCGCATGGGAGACCGCCTCAACACCCGGGTCGTCATCAGCTTGTCGAAGACTAAGGGCACGCTCGCGATTGACTTCGCGACCGTCGCTGATTTGAATCGAATCCTCGCGGAGCTTGGCGAACCGGGCTTCGAGTCGCGCTAGCGAACGAGTGAGCTGACGACAGCCGCGTAAACCCCGCCGACGTCGTAACCAGCTGCATCGAGGGCCAACGCCGTGCTCGATGTTTCAGTCAGCCCCGGCATGGTGCTGGCCTCCAGGAACCAGGGAGTTCCAGCGTCGTCCACCATGAAATCGATGCGGGACAGGTGACGCAGGCCCAAGGCCTCATGAACCGCCAATGCCTGCGCGGTGGCCGTCGCAGAGACCTTTTCGTCTAAACGCGGCGGGGTGTAAAACCTGGTGGCTCCCGCTGTGTAGCGCGCCTCAAAGTCATAGTGACCAGACAGCGGCTCGATCTCCACCGGCTGGATGGCCTTGGGGCCCTCGCCGGTGTCGATAATCGTGACACACAGTTCTGCGCCGACGATGCGTGCTTCGATGAGCGCGCTGTCTGAATAGGTGAAGGCGTGCACCATCGCTTGGCGCAGGTCGTCCGTGGAATCGACCCAGGTCACACCTTGCGCAGAGCCGCCGTGTGCGGGTTTCACGATAAGTGGCATTCCCAGAGTGTCGGCAACCGTGGCAAGAACGCTCTCAGCGCCGAGTTCCCGGAATGCGTCCCTGGAGAGCGTGATTGACGCGGGGGTAGCGACGCCCGCGCGAGACACAACTGTCTTGGCGACCGGCTTATTCCATGCCAGACGGGTGGCCTCCGCAGAGGACCCAACGAAGGGAATTCCCAACATTTCGAGGAGGCCTCGGAGCGCGCCATCTTCGCCGGAGGCGCCGTGCAGAACCGGCCACACGACGTCGACTGGTTCATCCCGCAGAAAGTCGATCAGGGTGGCATCAGGGTCACGCAGCGTCGCATCAATTCCATGGCTGTGGAGCCCATCGGTTACTCGACGACCGGACCGTAGCGAGATGTCGCGCTCGTGGGAGATACCACCAGCCAAGACGAGGACTCGGGGTTGTGGCGCCATCGGCTAGCTCAGCTCCGGAGGAGGACCATCGGTCCGCGGGGACGCAGCAACGTTCTTGCTTCGGGGCCCGAATGTGGCGGCGAGCTCTAACTCCTCGGTGATGACGCGGCTGAGGCGCCGCACGCCTTCGGTGATGAAGTCAGGCTCTGGATAGCAGAAGGCCAAACGGATATTGTTTCGGCCATGGCCGTTGGCAAAGAACGCCGTTCCGGGTGTGTAGGCAACGAGCTCGGTGATCGCCCGAGGCAACATCTCTTTGGAGTCGAGCTGCTCGGGAAGTGATAGCCAGAGATAGAACCCACCGGAGGGCATGGTGTGCGTGATGGCTGGCAAGTGAGCCTTCAACGCTTGGGCCATAGTGTCGCGGCGCTCGCGATACAAGTTGCGGAAGGTGTCGATTTGCGCCTTCCAGTCCTGGTGCTCGAAGTAGTCACTGAGCACCATTTGCGAGAACGAGCTCGGCGACAGAATGGCCGCCTCAGATGCTAAAACGAGTTTTTCTCGAATACCGTGGGGGGCAACAACCCATCCGACTCGGAAGCCCGGGGCAAATGTCTTGGAGAACGAGCCCAAATAGATGACCCCAGCGTCATCGACCGAGCGAATGGCAGCAGGGGGCGGCTGGTCGAACCACAGCAGACCGTAGGGGTTGTCTTCAACAATCAAAATCCCGTGGTGGTGAGCAATGTCAAGAATCTCGAGCCTGCGCTGGCCTGAGAGCGTCACTCCGGCCGGGTTCTGGAAGTTGGGGATCAGATAAAGAAACTTGATGGTCTTGCCAGCGTCTCGAAGAGCGACAATCCGCTCTTCGAGAGCGGTGGGAATCATCCCATCGTCGTCCATCGCGACGTGTTCAACAGCGGCTTGATAAGAACTAAAGACACCCATCGCTCCGACATAACTCGGAGATTCAGCAAGAATCACGTCCCCCGGGTTAATGAACAACTTGCTGACAAGATCAAGCGCCTGTTGCGAGCCTGTCGTGACGACCACATCATCGACACCAGCGCGAATGCCCTCTAGGGCCATCACTTCGACGATTTGCTCTCGCAGCACAGGAAGGCCCTGCCCGGAGCCATATTGGAGAGCCGCGTGCCCCGAGTTCTCCATCACCCGAGAAAGAGACTTCTGTACCTTATCTACGGGCAAAGCAGCGACGAAGGGCATTCCGCCGGCGAGAGAGACAACTTCCGGGCGGCTAGCCACCGCAAAAAGCGCACGCACTTCAGACGCACTAAGTTCTGACGCGCGGTCTGCATAGTTGTCAAACCACGGGTCTAATGAGATACCCGAGCCGGGTGTCATTTTTCACCCTTCGTCTAGGGAGACTAAAGCCCTAAGAATAGGCGCTTTTTGGCGCTACAGGGAGTCCTAGGCCAGGAATTCTTGGAGATCTGCCTCCAAGGCGGGCTTCGGCTTTGCACCAATGACGGTCTTGACGACCTCGCCACCCTTGAACACCTTCATCGTCGGGATAGACGTGATTTGGTACTTCATCGCGGTGTCGGGGTTGAGGTCAACGTTGAGCTTCACAACGTCAATCTTCTCGGCGTGCTCGGTCGCGATCTGGTCCAGGATGGGGGATACCGCGCGGCACGGGCCACACCATTCGGCCCAGAAGTCGACCATGATGGGTTTCTCCGAGGCGAGGACCTCGGTGGCAAAGTTTGCATCGGTTACGTCGCGTGCACCCATGGGGTTTCTCCTTGTTGTGGTGTTATTTGGCAGCTGTGGCGTGGGCCACGGCATCGTGGGGTAATGATTCCAGGTAATGCTGAGCGTCCAGCGCCGCTACACAGCCCGAGCCAGCAGCGGTAATTGCTTGACGGTACGACGGGTCAATGACGTCGCCCGCGGCAAACACGCCCTCGAGGTTCGTCAACGAGGTGCGGCCTTGGACAGCGATCGTGCCCTGGTCGGTCAGGTCGAGTTGGCCGTGAACGACGTGGGTTCTTGGGTCTGAACCAATCGCGATGAAAAGGCCGGAGACATCGAGCGTCTTCTCCGCCCCAGTTACGGTGTCCACCAGGCCAACGCCGGAAACAGTGTCATCCCCGTAAATGTGGGCAACGGTTGCGTTGAAAATGAACTCAATCTTCGGGTCGTTCTTCGCGCGCTCCTGCATCACAGCGGAAGCCCTCAGGCTGTCAGATCGGTGGATGATGTAAACCTTGTCCGCAAACCGGGTAAGGAATGTCGCCTCTTCCATTGCGGAATCGCCACCGCCGACAACGGCGACCGTCTTTTGCTTGTAGAAAGCACCGTCGCAGGTCGCGCACCATGAGACGCCGTAACCGCTGAGGCGATCCTCGTCGGCAATACCCAACTTTCGGTAGGCGGAACCGGTCGCGACAATGACGCTGCGCGCTTCGACAGTGTCGCCATTACCCAAGGAAATCTTCTTGACTGCACCAGCGAGCTCAACCGAGACCACGTCGTCGTAGAGAATCTCTGCGCCAAAACGCTCGGCCTGGGCCTGCATCTTCATCATCAAATCAGGGCCCATGATGCCCTCGGGGAAGCCGGGAAAGTTGTCGACGTCGGTGGTGTTCATCAAATCGCCACCGAACTCGACAGACGAGGCAACGACTAGTGGGTTCAGGTTGGCTCTGGCGGCGTAGATGGCTGCCGTGTATCCGGCCGGGCCCGAACCGATGATGACTACCTGACGCATGACGTTCCTTTTCTTGTGTCTCTTACAGACCCAGTCTAGGCCGAAGAGTTCCCGCGGTCCCTGAGCCCCAAACGAGACCGGATGGGTTTCCACACTGCGTGCATGTCGGAATTCTTCGCCACCAGCAGGGTGGCCGAGTAGACCAGCGTCATCACGAGGGTAATCGCGACCATGCCAAGCCCCGCAGCTGGGGCGGAGGAGAGCAGGAAGCCTTCTCTGCTCTGACCACCGAGTGCCAGCAGGAGGGCAACTCCTGCGGCCGCCGCAGGAATAGTGGCCAGAAGGAAGACCCCGAAGCGGCCAAGCACCGCGCGGGTCTCCAACCCGCCGAGCCTGCGTCGCAGCAGAAGCAGTGCCAGGGCGCACTGAATCCAGCCAGCGATCGACGCCGAGAGCGCCAGGCCATAGGCAATCTGGTCCGTGGGGAGGGCGGACACGAGCAGAGCGAGTGACACAAAAATCAGCGCTTGGGCCACTTGAACAAAGAACGGCGTCCTCGTGTCCTCCATCGCATAGAACACACGCTGGATGACAAAGAGAACGCTAAAGGGGACCAGACCCAGCACGTAGAGCATGATGACCAACGCCATAGCCGACACGGAGTCCGCCGACACAGCGAATTGGCGAGCAAAAGGCAGAGC
>JAIOWV010000073.1 GCA_021741945.1 Pontimonas sp. | reverse complement strand
ACACCGGGGGGAATGAGTCGGCGCTCGCGCTCACGATGAGACCGTGAAGGCTTGGCCGGTGAGCCTGGAATAGAGCTCGAGATAGCGGGCCTTGGTGTGGGCGACGAGTTCGTCCGGCAACCGGGGCGGGGCACCCTCGCCTGACCAGTGCGCGCTCAGCCAGTTACGAACAAGCTGTTTATCGAAACTATCGAGTCGGTGTATTCCACCCTCGGTATATAACTCCCCGTCCCAGTAACGACTGCTATCCGAGGTCAAGACTTCATCGCCGAGCGCGATCTCGCCGGTGCACGGATGGACGCCAAACTCGAATTTGGTGTCGGCAAGAATCACGCCGCGGCTACGCGCAATCTCACTTGCCCGCCCATAAATCGAGAGGCTCATTTCCCTAAGCTTGCTCGCGACTTCATCGCCAACTATTGCGACCATCTGCGCATAGGTGATGTTCTCATCGTGATCGCCGATTGCCGCCTTGGTCGCGGGGGTGAAGAGAACCTCGGGAAGACGGTCACCCTCACTCAGCCCGGCGGGTTGGGGAATCCCACCGACGGTCTGCGACTGGACGTACTCTTTCCATCCGCTACCTGCCAGGTAACCCCGAACGACACATTCCACAGGAAACATCCGCAAGGGGGTCACGACCATAGACCGCGATGCCAGCTCAGCCGGAGGAGCCTCTCCAGTGAGGTGGTTCGGGACGTCAGAGAGTTGGCTGAACCACCATGCGCTGAGAGCCGTCAGGATTTCACCCTTGCCTTGCACCTCCGGGTCGAGGATGTGGTCAAAAGCGCTGATCCGATCACTCGCCACTATCAGTAAACGGTCGGCGTCGTCGCCACTAGATGCCGAAACTGGAATATAAAGCTCGCGGACCTTGCCGGAGTAGAGAGGCTTCCAGTCAGCGAGCGTTGTCATGGGGAAACGCCTTGCGCGATATCCCGTCGGTAGTAGGAGCCTTCCAGGCTGATTTTCTCGAGTGCGGCGTAGGCGCGCTCCCGGGCCTGCTCGAAATCCTTGCCAGTGGACACAACACTGAGGACCCGGCCGCCCGTGGCGAGCAACTGTGTTCCATCAAAACCCGTGCCAGCGTGAGCGATTCGAACCTGCTTGTTCGAGGCAAGCGCATCGAGACCATCGATCTCTCGTCCAGTGCGCGGGTTCTCTGGATATCCCTCACTGGCCAGAACAACAGTGATGGCCACGTTCTTGGAGAACTTGGGTGGGGCGACCGCGGTCAGGTCGCCTTGTGCGGCGGCAAGTAGCAGAGGCGCGAGCGGGGAGGTGAGTCGAGCCAGGACCACCTGGGTTTCGGGGTCGCCGAACCGAGCATTGAACTCGATGACTTTGACTCCGTCGTCCGTCAGAATCAGACCGCAGTAGAGCAACCCCACGAAGGGCATTCCTCGTGATGCCAACTCAGCGACGGCCGGCTCAGCGACCGTGCGTTGAATGTCGGCGACAAAGTCCTTTGGCAGCCACGGAAGTGGTGAATAAGCACCCATGCCGCCCGTGTTGGGACCCTCGTTGTTGTCATAGGCACGTTTGTAGTCCTGGGCAGGGGCCAGTGGCATCACCCTTGTCCCATCGCTCAAGAAGAAAAGCGAGACTTCTGGTCCCGCAAGAAATTCCTCGACCAAGACCGGGCCATGTTGAAGGTAAAACTCGGCGTGCTCGATTGCAGCTTGGCGGTCTTCTGTGACCAGAACACCCTTGCCAGAGGCGAGCCCATCGGCTTTGACGACGTAGGGGCCCTCGGACTGGTCGAGTGCCAGGAGGAGCTCCTCACTCGTTTCCACGCTCCACGCCTTGCCCGTCGGAACGCCGGCGCTGGCCATCACATCCTTGGCAAAAGCTTTCGAGCCTTCGAGCGCAGCAGCATCGCTATCGGGACCAAACACTGGAATCCCGGCGCTGCGAAGTCGATTAGCAACCCCGGCAACCAACGGAGCTTCTGGGCCGATGATGACGAGGTCGATATCGCTGGATCTTGCGAAGTCGGTCACTACCCGGGGGTTGGTGGGATCAAGCGCCACAATGTCAGCATCGGCGGCAATCCCGGCGTTACCGGGAGCCGCCAAAATCTCGTGAGAATCGGGGTCTCGACGCAGCGCCTGGATGATGGTGTGCTCGCGTGCACCAGATCCCAGGACCAAAATCTTCACGCGCTTACCCTACCGGCGAGAGCTTGCTAGCGTGAGGCCGGTGGGAAAGCCAAAGATTTCAGACGCCGAGGGCACAGCGGCTCTCGCCTCATGGTCAGAGGGTGTGGCAGAGAGCGCCGATGTGGCGTGTGCCGTGCGTTATTGCCTTCAGGTTCTCGCAACCCGTGCTCCAGGATCGAGCGTTGAGGTTCGCGTTCCTCCTTATGGGGCTGTTCAGGTAATCGAGGGTCCCCGTCACACGAGAGGAACGCCCCCTGCTGTGGTTGAGATGTCGGCTGAGGTCTGGCTGCAACTAGCAACCGGACGCTCGGAATTTGCTCATGCCTTAGAGGCTGGCCTGGTTCAGGCCTCTGGTGAGCGCTCGAACCTGTCAGAGTTTCTGCCCTGCGTCTCGATACCCTAGAGACATGGCGAAGGGTTCCACTCCAGACAAGCACGAAGTTCAACTTCGTCGTTCGCCGAAGCTCATGGCGTTCGTTCTCGTCTTTGGCCTGCTTGGATTCTTTGCTACGGCAATCGTGACTGGTCTCTATCCTTCGGACCCCTCAATCGGGTTTATCGCGCTGTTTGCCTACTTCGCGCTGTTTGGCGTGAGCGGATCGATTGCGCTTGGAGTAATCGTGTGGCTGGTGATTGACGTGCGCTCGAAAAAGCGGGCGACTGTGGTGCAGATGGAACGCCAGAGCGACTAGCTCGACTGGTTGTTTTCCACCCAGGTGAGGTATTCCTCACTCACTGTTCCGGTGACGTATTCGCCCGTGAAACAGCTCATGTCGAGCTCAGTGACCGATGAGCCCTCGATGATGGCGTCTCGCATGTCCTCAACCTCCTGATAAATCAGGTGGTCAGCACCAATCTCCCGGGCAATTTCGGGAATGGTCTTGCCCGCCGCGACGAGTTCCCGCTTGCTTGGCATATTGATTCCGTAGACGTGGGGGAATCGCACGGGAGGCGCTGCGGAAGTGAAGGTCACGGACTTTGCTCCGGCCTCCCGGGCCATGTCGACGATTTCTCTCGAGGTAGTTCCCCTCACGATTGAATCGTCGACAATCAATACGTTCTTGCCGGCAAACTCACTGGACATGGCGTTGAGTTTCTGGCGGACGCTCTTCGTCCGCTGGGCCTGGCCCGGCATGATGAAGGTTCGCCCGACGTATTTGTTCTTATAAAAGCCCTCGCGGTATTCGATGCCCAGTTTCCTGGCAACCTGCATGGCTGCCGGGCGCGCAGAGTCGGGGATCGGCATGACCACGTCGATGGAATCAACGGGTGCGTGCTTGGCGATCGTGTCGGCCAGTTTTTCACCGAGTCGAAGGCGGGCCTCATAGACAGAAATACCGTTCATCACCGAGTCGGGTCTCGCCAGATAGACATACTCGAACGAACAGGGGGCAAGTCGCGTGGTGGTTGCGCACTGCTTCGAGACCAACGAGCCGTCTCTACCAATGAAGATTGCTTCGCCAGGGGCGACATCGCGAACGATGTCATAGCCGCTGGCCTCAAGCACAAGCGATTCACTGGCAACAATCCACTCGTCGCCCACCAAGCCGGCTTGGCGCTTGCCAAGGATCAGAGGCCTGATGCCAAAGGGATCCCGGAAAGCCAGCAATCCGTGGCCAGCAATCAGAGCGATTGCGGCATAGGAGCCCTCGACCCGGCGGTGAACAGCGGCGATCGCGTCGAAAACGTAGTCGGTGGAGAAGTTGCTCCCAGCCCCAGCGGACTGAAGCTCCGAAGCGAGAACGTTCACCAAGAGCTCGGTGTCCGAGGTGGTGTTGAGGTGGCGACGGTCTTTTGTGTGAAGCTCAGCTGTCAACTCGCGTGTGTTGGTCAGGTTTCCGTTGTGAACGAGGACGATGCCATACGGCGCGTTCACATAAAAAGGTTGCGCTTCTTGCTCTTTCTTGGCGTTGCCCCTGGTCGCATAGCGAACGTGGCCCAGGCCAACGTTGCCGAGCAGGCTTCGCATGTCGCGGGTGCGATAACCCTCGCGGACCTGGCCGTTGGTCTTGTGAAGGTGAAGGGTCTGATCTTCGAGAGTCGCAATGCCTGTGGAGTCTTGCCCACGGTGCTGCAGGAGCGCAAGAGCG
This sequence comes from Pontimonas sp., assembly GCA_021741945.1. Taxonomy (GTDB): domain Bacteria; phylum Actinomycetota; class Actinomycetes; order Actinomycetales; family Microbacteriaceae; genus Pontimonas. Next base: position 2,008 of record JAIOWV010000073.1, on the reverse strand, counting down.
TCATAAACCTGCTGATTGACCGGTGTGGAGGAGACGATGCCGACAATGCCGCACATTGAGGAGCCCTATCTCCTGTTCCACAACCCGACCTGTGGGACAAGTCTGTCACACCCGCCAGGCCTCGGTTGCTATTCCTCCATCTCGCTGCGCCAGCGTCGAAGGGCTGCAATCAGACCCCCCGCTGCGAGACTGATCATCAGGCTCAGACCGAGCCAGGCTCCAGCAACGTTTGGCTCTGGCGGGGTGACAATCTGTGGGCTGGTGACTTTTCGTGGTTCCCGGGGACTCAAGGTAATCTCGGTGGGCTCACTTGGCACAAACACTGCTTCAGGAAGACCTGCAGGCTCGAGCTCGCGCACGGGCACCACGCTTGGCGGCGTCGGAACCACCAGGGCGGCCGATGGTGCGCTCTCAACAATCGAGACCGTTACTTGCTCGGGGGAAGCAACCGGCTCGGCTTGCACGAGCACCACAGGTTCCTCCGGTGCGGTCTCTTCGGGGGCAGGGGCTGGCTGCTCAGCCTCAGGCTGGGGCTCTGTCTCTGGGCTTGGTTCAGGGTCGGGAGCAGGTTCTGGCTCCGGTTCTGGTTCGGGAACTACTTCCGGTTCTGCAACAGGCTCGGGAACAGGTTCCTCCTCAGGAACGGGCGCAGGTTCCGGTTCCGGTTCTGGTTCTGGTTCTTCGATGACGACGACTGCTGGGTCAATACGAAGCGAACCAGTGGAGCGCAAAGGTTGTGAGCGCTGGAGGACGCCGCCCGTGGTGGTCGTTGTTACTGCGTCGAAAGTGAGGGGGTAGTCACCCGGAACGACAGCATCGGTGGCGCTGAGGGTGACGGCAATCCCGTTGCCATCTGAGGGGAGTGCTTCCCAGCTAACCCCATCAGGGAGTCCCGAGATGGTGAGTGCACGCTCCTGTCCGGCTGCAAGCGCAGGTGTTTCTGGACCCAAAGGAATGCTGAGCTGCGAGGACGTGTTGGCCTTAAGCGTCCAGTCAGCACTGCCGAGGCACTCGGTGATGCTCGGCCACAGGGTTGCGGGCGCGTTCGCGTTAGCGAGTGCGAACTCAGAGGCGGTGGTTGAGGAGCACGGATCGTGATCGACGATGCCATGCGTTATGGAGATGCGCATTTCCATGGCGTTGGTGCCATGAACATAGAGCGTCGGTTCTCCCTCGCCATTGACCAGCGGATCTGTGTACACACTCCCTCCACCCCATTGCAGGGTTCCCGCTGTTGTTGTCGCTCGGAAGACCAGAGTCGGGTGGGTTCCATTCGCGTCACTAATCACGAGTTGTCCGGGCGCTGGAGACGAGTAGAGGGCTTGGTAGCCCGGCGCAAGATCTGCGACCCAGTAGAACCTGTTTGGCGCCATTGCATCCTCATCGAGCGCGAGTAGGTCGATCGTCCATGCAATCTGATTGTGTTCCGCTCTGGTCGCGATGACTGCGAAGAAGTTCTGTTCGGGTCGGGGCGATAGGAGACCGCTCGTTGTCCAGGTCGATCGCCCTCCTGGAGTGATCGCGGAGTCTTCGAGGGTCCCAAAGAACGGCTCTCGGCGGGCTGGGTCGTAAGGAGACGTCCACTCCATTCCCATCTGACCCACTGAGCTCAACGGGGCAAGGCCCCATCCCTCTAGCCCGCTCACGTAATCACGAGGTGCGCCGCCGCTGATGATGCCGTTGTTCAGCTGAGCACCAGGCCAGCTGATACTTGATGTGACGATTGCCCCTGAGTTTGCCAGTGCCGGCGGGACAGCCGACGTGGTCAGAGCCGAGCCCAGGAGGACCACTCCAATCCAGGTGGTCAGCGGAGAAAATGTGCCAGGTGTTCTGCTTCGTCGTTGAATCATTCCTCGAGGCTAAAGAGAGCCTTGTTGGTGCCGTCGAAGTTATCCCCATGCCATAACTCGGGGCCCGACTAGACTCGAGCCGTGCCGGAAACCTCGCCTTATGCCCGCAGCGGTGTTGACACAGGCGCCGGCGACCGAGCCGTTGATCTCATGAAAAA
>JAIOWV010000072.1 GCA_021741945.1 Pontimonas sp. | reverse complement strand
GTGACCGAAGGCCTAGGCGCTGTGGTGGTCATCTCTTACTCCCTTTCGCTCGCGGGTGTGGTGCCTGGAAGGTTTTGCAAAACATTCAGCTCGGGCCCGAGGCGCCCTACGTTGCCAGCAGCGCGCAAAGCCCCAATCTGGCGCTGGTACTCAGCCTCCGAAACGACGTGAACTTCAAAGAGCATGAGCGAGTGGTATTCGCCACAGAGCTCCGCACACTTACCGCGGAATACACCCTCCTGCTGAGGAATGAAGTACCAGTAATTGGTGCGGGCCGGGATCATGTCCTTCTTGTAGAGGAAGTCAATGACCCAGAACGAGTGAATGACGTCCCTGGACTCAATCTTGATTTCGACTGACTTGTTGACCGGCAAATAGAGCTTGGGAAGCACCTCAGAGTCGATACCGCCTCCGGGAATCTCCTGGGCCTGGATACCAGCCGAATACACGTTCTCAGTCAGGTAGTTGAAGTCCCATGCCCAGCGCTTGCCATAGACCTCAATGGACACATCAGGCGAAGGCAGAGGCGCCTCGATGACGGTCTGGTCACGCGCAGTAAACGCAAAGAAGCCGAGCACCAGGATCAGGGGAACAACGGTGTAAAAGGTTTCAATGGGCATGTTATAGCGCAACTGCTGGGGAAGCCCAGTCTGGCCTTTACGCCTGCGATACACGACAGCGGCCCAAATAATGAGCAACCAGGTCACGACACCGACAACCAGAAGAACAATCCACGACACAACCCACAAGTCAATGACGCGGTCGACCTGGTTGGTCAGTCCACGTTCGGTGGGCAACCATCCGAGCATCGACTGCTGGGTGCACCCCGCCAAAACCAGGGCAACGATAGTGAGTAAAGATGCGCCCTTCAGGCCGCGCTTGAGGTCGAGACGCACAACTTCCCTTTCACCGATAACTCACCGTGGTAGTCCCCAGTCTATGCCATCAGCCCTGGGCGTTCGGGCTGAACGAGGGCGTGTGGGCTGGGGAAATGCTGTGTTCTAGCTAAAACTGTCCCCGCAGGCGCAACTACCCTGCGCGTTGGGGTTGTCGATGGTGAAACCCTGCTTTTGGATGGTGTCCTCGAAGTCCACCGAGGCGCCATCCAAATAAGGCGAGCTCATCTTGTCGACGACAAGTTCAACACCCGAGAAGTCACGGACAAGGTCGTCCTCCATCAGGCGCTCATCAAAAAAGAGCTGGTAGATCAGGCCAGAGCATCCTCCGGGTTGAACCGCCACCCGCAGACGCAGGTCATCGCGGCCTTCCTGCTCCAGGAGGCTCTTTACTTTCTCAGCAGCGCGATCGGTCAGGCCAACCGTGTGAGCTTCTTTGAGGGTGTCCGTCATGTCGTGTCCTTCCAACGCTCTTAGTCTAGAGCGCGATCCCGGGCCAAGTCTGAGATTTCCCGGCGATTCAATTCAGCCAGCAGTAGGGCTTCGGAGACCAGAGCTCTCCAGAGCACAGAAAGGTCGAGGGACTCATTCGGGCTATGCGCGCGCGTGTCTGGGTCTTCAATTCCGGTCACCAGTATCTGAGCATTGGGAAAAACCTCCGCGAGCTGGGAAATGAAGGGAATCGACCCGCCCACACCCTGATAGACCGCTTTCGCCCCAAAACCCTCACTCAGAGCCTGGGCTGCGAGGTCAAGAGCTGGCGCTGAAGGGTCGAGCGAAAAAGGTTCTCCCAGCGAAACGTCGCGTAATTCCCAGTGGGCGCCAAAAGGAATGTGTGCTGCGATATGCGCGTCAAGTGCAGCCAGTGCTGTGGCTGAGGCCATCCCAGGTGGGACCCGAAGAGACACTTTGGCGGAGACCTCCGGCAAGAGCGTGTTGGAGGCGTGCGTAACGCTCGGTATATCCATGCCTGTAATGGTGAGTGCAGCTGAGCGCCAGAGTCGTTGCGGCAGTGACCCGTGGCCCACTTCGCTGACACCCTGCGCCAATGGCGAATCCGGGCCGGCTTCCACCTGTTCACCTGGCTCACTGGGCGCTCGACCCTCTAAGCCGGCGATGGCGAGGCCGCCCTCCGTGTCATAGAACGAGGCAGCGAGGGCACTAAACGCCATCATGGCGTCTGGCAGCGCCCCGCCGAACATCCCAGAGTGGACGGCGTGATTGAGTGTTCGGACCCGAAGCGTCGCTGTCACATTGCCTCGAAGGCTCACCGTCAGAGCGGGTGTCTCAGTCGAGGGGTTATCAGAGTCCGCGACAATAATGACGTCCCCTTGAAGCAGTTCACGATGTTCGTTGAGGAACCCGGCAAAGGAGGGCGAACCGTTTTCCTCCTCGCCCTCGATGAAGACAACTACCCCTAACCGGAGATCGTCCGCGTAATGACTGGCTAGGGCTCGCAGAGCACCAAGATGAAGGGCAATCCCGGCCTTATCGTCTGCGCTCCCCCGCCCATAAAGGCGGCCGGCGCGCATAGACGGCTCAAATGCGGGGCTTTCCCACTGTGTGTTATCGCCGGGGGGCTGGACGTCGTGATGGGCATAGAGCACGACCGTCGGAGCGTCCCCTACAGGTTCGCGGCGGGCAATCACGGCGGGCGCTCCCTCGCCGTGCCGGTAGACCCCAACGTGGCTAAACAACCCCGTTGACTCAAACAGGTCCGCTACGCGAGCCGCACTGGTCTCCATGTGAGCCTGCTCAAAGCCCTCCCAGGACACGGAAGGGATACGGATGAGCCCGGCAAAATCGGACAGGAGCCGGGGCGCTCCAGCAACGACGAGCGTGCGCAGCTCGGAGACATCTAGCGCGGAGTTTTCCCCCTGTGACATGCGGGTAATCTTAGGGGAGCTTCCCCACGAGATTGAGGTGACCTGTGGCGCAGACCCACGACGACGACTCCGCTGAGACCGCCGCCGGAAAAGGACGGCCAACACCACGGCGGAAAGACCGTGAGGCTGAACACAAGCGGCCTCTGGTGACGAACAACCGCAAAGAGGCTCGCGCCAAGCTGGCGGCAAGCCGCGAAAAGGCGCGCCTTGGAATGGCCAATGGCGAGGAACGTTTTCTCCCCCAGCGCGACAAGGGGCCCCAGCGCAAGTGGGCCAGAGACTACGTGGATGCCCGGTGGAACTTCGGTGAATTTTTGATTCCTGTGATGTTTGCCGTCATCATTGCCACCTTCCTGCCCTCACTGGAAGCGCAATTCATTGCTATCTCGGTTCTGTGGGGCTTTTTTCTTTTGACGGTGCTCGATTCGATCTGGGTCGGTAACAGGGTTCGCAAGGGCCTTCGCGCCAAGTACGGCGTTGACAACGTCGAGAATGGCGTGCGCTGGTACTCAGCAATGCGCGCACTTCAGATGCGAGGCCTACGTCTTCCCAAACCTCAGGTCAAGCGCGGCGAAAAGCCCAGCTAGGCCGTAGCTGCCTGCAGTTCCTTCGTAACCTTGGCGGCAAAGAGTGGGCCCCGGTAGACGAAGCCGGTGTACGCCTGAACCAGCGTTGCTCCGGCGTCGAGCCGCTCCGCCACATCCTGGCCATCGAATACGCCACCGACCGAAACAACGCAGACTTCGCGAGGAAGAATCTGGCGAACCATATCCAAGACTTCCACCGAACGTTCCCTCAGCGGTGCACCGGAGAGACCGCCCTCACCAAGGCGAGCAACGTCCTGTGGCGCTGCACTCAACCCCTCTCGCGAAATCGTCGTATTGGTCGCCACGATGCCAGCCAGGTTGAGCTTCATCACCAGTTTGCAGACTGAGGCGATTGCCTTGGCATCCAAATCCGGGGCAATTTTTACCAAGACAGGCGTCCCCTCGGCGGCTGCCTTGACCGCCTTGAGAAGCGGAGTGAGCTCCTTTTCCTGCTGGAGCCCCCGCAAGCCCGGGGTATTTGGAGAGCTGACGTTGACGACCAGGTAGTCAGCAAGCGGGGCGAGCAACGCGGCACTTGCCACGTAATCCGCGGTGGCATCGCTGATTGCCGTCACACGACTCTTCCCAATATTGACGCCGATGATGGGCAACTCCCCGCCCTGGGCGCGGAGTGCGCGAAGCCTTGCCGCGACCACCTGCGCGCCATCGTTGTTAAAACCCATGCGATTGATCAGAGCCTGATCGTCAGGAAGCCGAAACAATCTGGGCTTGGGATTCCCGTTCTGAGGCAGGGCAGTGACCGTTCCCACCTCAACATGATCGAAACCCAATGCATACATGCCGCGAATCGCCACAGCGTTCTTGTCGAAGCCAGCAGCCAATCCCACGGGCGAGCCAAAAGTCAGCCCTAGAGCATGAACTCTTTGGGAGGGCGCAGGAGCGGTTCTTTTGCGAAGGACGCTCCGCACCGGCCACATTCCGGCAAGAGCAATCACGCGCATGCCCCACTCGTGGGTGAACTCAGGATCTAAACGCTTGAGTACGAGGAAAAGAGCTTGGTATATCAAGCCTCATCCTCCACAGGGGCGCTTGAGCGCAGCGCGCTGATTGCAGCGTCAAAGTCCTCAAGTGAGTCGAATGCTTGATAGACCGAGGCGAAACGCAAGTAGGCGACCTCATCAAGCTCACGCAAAGGCTCCAGAATCGACAGCCCAATCTCGTTGGCATCAACCTGGGATGCGCCGGACTGGCGGATTGTTTCTTCGACCCGCTGAGCCAGTTGCGCCAAGTCCTGATCGGTGACGGGCCTACCTTGGCAGGCTTTCTTCACGCCAGCCGCGATTTTCTCCCGCGAGAAAGGCTCGGTCACGCCACTGCGCTTAATGACACTCAAGCTTGCTGTTTCGAGTGTCGAGAACCGCCGCCCGCACTCCGGGCACTGTCTGCGCCTGCGAATCGATAGGCCATCATCGCTAGTTCGCGAGTCGATGACTCGACTATCGGGGTGGCGGCAAAAAGGGCAATACATGGTGGGCTAAGCCTATAGATAACTACCCGCTAGAGACCTTCGTCGAATCGCGCTGTGACGGCCTCACCGTGGGCAGGGAGGTTCTCAGCCTCGGCAAAGGTCACAATCTTGTCGGCGACGTGCCCGAGGGCCGCCTTGTCATAATCGATGATTTGTTGGCTGCGCAGGAACGTTGCAGGTGATAGCCCAGAGCTGAAGCGGCTAGCTCCACCTGTGGGCAACACGTGATTTGAGCCAGCGAGGTAGTCCCCCGCGCTCACTGGTGTGTAATCACCAACAAAAATGGCCCCGGCATCCGTCAAACGCTCGAGGATGTCCTGCGGGTTCTCAATCATTACTTCGAGGTGTTCTGGCGCCAACGCGTTAGACATCATCACGGCATGATCCAGCGAATCAACAACAAAGATCGCTGACTGCTCCCCCTCGAGTGAGGCGCGAACCCGAGGAGCATGCTTGGTCGACTGAGCGCGTCTCCCCAGTGCCTCCGTCACCCGTTCAGCAAGCTCCATCGATGTCGTGATGAGAACCGCGGATGCCAACACGTCGTGCTCCGCCTGAGAGACAAGGTCGGCGGCAACATACTCCGGATGAGCAGTGTCATCCGCGATGATGCCTATTTCAGTCGGTCCAGCCTCTGAATCTATGCCCACGACCCCATGAACAAGGCGCTTGGCTGTAGCAACATAGCGATTACCGGGACCGGTAATCACAGATACTGGGCGCAGCCCCAGCTCGGGAACACCATAAGCCAACGCAGCAATAGCTCCGGCTCCCCCCATGGCGTAGACCTCAGTCACCCCCAGGAGCGCCGCAGCGGCAGCGATGGTGGGGTGGATTTGCCCCCCGCATTCAGCCTGTACCGGCGTCACCATAACGATCTCACGAACGCCCGCAGCCTGTGCTGCCACGACGTTCATGATTACGCTGGAGGGGTACACAGCCTTGCCGCCAGGCACATAAACGCCCGCTCTCAAAACTGGAACCCAGCGAGTGCGGACGCTGCCACCAGTGTGGAAATTGGTCTCTGATGACCCTGGGACGATGTCTTCTGAGGCCTCCCGAACGCGTCTGATTGACTCCTCCATGGCCTCACGGAGGTCATCGTCGAGCTGCCGCAGAGACTGCGTCAGATAGTCGTGCGTAACGACCAGGGAGTGACCACTGACGTGATCAAATCGTTGAGCTTGGCTCTCAAGCGCCGTAACACCCTCGCTGGTGACCTCCGCCATTAGGTCACGCACGACCGCAACGAGGTCTTCTCCCTCGATGACAACCCTCGGCACAAAGCCGAGCGCCGTCTCGGGAGTGATGTTCATCTCACGAAGGTCAGATATGCGAATCATGGCGGTTACATCGTACCCGGAGGGTTCTTGAAAGAACCGTGGCGCTCTGGCCTTAGGCTA
>JAIOWV010000071.1 GCA_021741945.1 Pontimonas sp. | reverse complement strand
CTTGCGCTTCTCTCTGGTTGGGAAGACAGTGACGGCGAGTTGCCCGCGATGGGTGCGCTTCCCGTGTTGGCCGTCGTCGGTCGTCCTAATGTGGGCAAGTCCGCGCTGGTGAATCGAATTCTTGGCCGGCGTGAAGCAGTGGTGCAGGACATCCCCGGCGTCACCAGAGATCGCGTGTCGTATAAGGCGCTGTGGAACACCACGCACTTCACTCTCGTTGACACTGGGGGATGGGAACCCGACGCTAAAGGCATCGCCAAGTCGGTTGCTCTTCAGGCTGAGGTGGCCATTGACCTTGCCGACGTCATCATCTTCGTCGTTGATGCGATTGTGGGCGCCACCTCAACCGACGAGCAGGTCGTCAAGCTGCTGCGTCAAAGCGACAAGCCCGTCATCCTGGTCGGCAACAAGGTTGATGATGTTCGCCATGAAGCCGACGCGGCAGCGCTGTGGAACCTAGGCCTGGGCGAACCCTGGCCGGTCTCCGCACTTCACGGCCGTGGCGTAGCTGACCTCCTCGACCACGTTGTTACTTTGCTGCCTAAAGAATCTGCGACGGCGAAGCCCGAGATGGGTGGCCCCCGCCGCGTTGCCCTCCTTGGCAGGCCCAACGTGGGCAAATCCAGCTTGCTCAACAAGGCCGCTGGATCCGAGCGCGTCGTGGTCAACGAGTTAGCCGGCACCACCCGCGACCCTGTCGATGAGTTGGTTGAGATTGCTGGTACCACCTGGCGCTTTGTGGACACAGCCGGCATTCGCCGTCGTGTTCACATGCAGCAGGGCGCTGACTTCTACGCGAGCCTGCGCACGACAGCGGCGCTGGAAAAGGCTGAGGTTGCTGTGGTGCTCCTTGACGTTTCCGAGCCCATCAGCGAACAGGATGTTCGCATCATCGACCTGGTCTTGGAATCGGGCCGGGCCCTTGTGCTTGCGTTCAATAAATGGGACCTGCTCGATGATGATCGCCGGCGTTATCTCGAGCGCGAGATCGAACAAGACCTCGCCCACGTCGCGTGGGCGCCCAGGGTAAACATTTCCGCCACTACGGGTCGCCACATTGAGAAGCTCGTGCCGGCGTTGGAGGTGGCACTGGAGTCCTGGGACACTCGGGTTGCAACCGGCAAGTTCAATGCTTTCCTTGCCGAGCTTGTTGCTGCCCACCCGCACCCGGTGCGGGGTGGTCGCCAGCCGAGAATCCTGTTTGGTACTCAGGCCACGACCAGGCCTCCGACGTTCGTCTTGTTCACGAGCGGATTCTTGGACCCGCAGTATCGACGTTTTATCTCTAGGCGCCTTCGAGAGATTTACGGCTTCGAAGGCTCGCCTATTCAAATCAACGTGCGAGTTCGAGAGCGACGCGGGAAGAAGAAGTAGCCGTGGCGACTCAGCCTCCGCCACTACCGCCAGAACACCTGAGAGATCCGGGTGATGCCTGGGTCGAGGGCCCTGACGGGAAGCGCTACTGGGGGCGCTTTGGCGCCGCCGGCCTTCTCGTTCTGCACCCGCCCCTTGGCGTGCTCTTGCAGCTACGGGCCGACTGGTCACACCACGGCGGGACCTGGGGAATTCCTGGCGGTGCGCTCAAGATGGGCGAGGACGCCGTGTCGGCTGCTCTGCGGGAAGCGCACGAGGAAGCCATGGTTCCACCGGCTCAGGTTCGGGTGGTCGAAACGACTGTGCTTGACCTGGGGTTTTGGTCCTACACGACGGTTATTGGGATCAGTGATGACTACTTCGAACCTGACGAGACCGATGCTGAGAGCGCTGCCCTCGAATGGGTTCCCATTGAAGAGGTGTCGCAGCGCTCTCTTCATCCAGCATTTGGCTCAGCATGGCCCGCGCTGCGAGCGAGTCTGAGCGCTCTTAACTAGCGGTATTGAGTCATTTGATCGGGCTCGAGGGTGCCACCGTTCTGCGCTGCAAGCTCAAACAGAGGCAGATGAGACTCGAGTGATGCGCGCCTGAGATTGGTGAGGACTCGTTCGATATTGCTATCGCCGGCAAGCTCCAGAAGGTCGTCATACATGTCGACGTTCGCGATCTCGCCCACGGCCCATGCTTCTGCCGCGGTTTGGAGGTCGGCTGGGGCCTCAAGTTTGCCCAGGTAAGGATTGGCTGGCGCCTGGTAACCAAGCCTCTCCAGCTGTCTGATGAGTGCCTCGATGTGACGCTCTTCGCCTTCTTTGATTGTCACATAGGGCTCGACGGGACCAAAGGCATCGATGACTGCTTGGTAGCTAGCGGCCGCGGCATATTCGCCATCCGGGCTCATCAGTGCGAACCAGGCCACCTGGGCCTGGATATCTGACTCTGGGGAACCTTCAATGATCAACCACGACGAATCGGTCGGGTTGCTCTCGTTGGTAGGAGCCGGCTGGGTGGCGACGTTCCCTGTTTCGGTCATTGCGGGCTCGGTTGCAACTGGTGCGCAGGAGGCAAGGAGCCCAAGGAGGGCAACAGCGCCGAGTGCGAGTGGTGCGTGTGAATTTTTCATCATGGTCGTAGACCTTTCGATAGATACCCCTGGGGGTATATCAACAACGTAGCACAGTGGGCTACCACCAGGTTCAGAGCGGACAAGCGCTTGCGTCCTCCTATAGACTCGTCAAGTTGCCGGCGAGAGATTGCCGACTGCCACGGGCTGTGGCGCAGCTTGGTAGCGCACTTGACTGGGGGTCAAGGGGTCGCAGGTTCAAATCCTGTCAGCCCGACTGGAAAGTAGACGTTTCTCGTCCTGTGGACACCCTTTTTAGTCGTTCAGCAAACGCCTTAGCGTTTCCATTGCTTCTATCGCCCCGTTGTCCGAACCGTGCCCGTAAATATCTACAGTGATGTTAATGTTTGAGTGTCCCAATCGACGGCTGACAACGTGAATCGGAACGCCTGCCTCTAACATCATCGTCGCGGCAGAATGTCGCAATGTATGTGGGCTAACAATTGGTAGCCCAGCCTTCTTGCAAGCAATTTGAACAGATCGTTGAAGGTTTCGGGGGTCGACTGGTTCGCCTGTACGGGTTGCGAAAGTTTTTCCTTGACAAGCCTGATGAGGCGGCGTAGCGCGCACACAAGTCAGGGCCGGTGGGTTTGAGTTTCTTCTCCCCACCGGTCCTTCCCTTTGGGTGGTTATCTGATGACGGGGATGTTCGCGTCGATACTGGTGAACTGCCCCAATCCTCCGATGGTGACTTGGGAGGTGAGTTGCAGGGTTGACCCGTTCACGTGGGTTCCCACCATTTGCACGTTATAGGTTCCCGGTGCGAGGGCGGGTAGTCGTGTCATGGATGTGAAGGACCCGTCCGCGTCGATGGTGCCTTCTGCCAGCGTGGTGATTGTGGGTGTGACGTTGGAAACACGGGTCACGGTGAGGAGGTGGGTGGATGTGACGGCGACACGGTCGGCACCGTAATAGACGGGTGCTTCGGACGCGCTTCGACCAACAGGGCCTGCGACGAAGAGGAAAATCCCAGGAACACCAGCGGAGGCAGAACTACTTTCAGCCGAGCTGCCGGAAGCCGCACCCGCTCCCGAACCCGAGGTTGTTGAGGAGGCTCCTGAGCCCGAACCAGAAGAGGAGGTGAGCGAAGTTGAGCTAGAGGCTTGTCGTGTTGCCTGGTGGTCCGAGGTTAAGGCCGTCGAGGATGGCGTCCTTGACGACGCGACTCTAAGGGCGACTGGAACAGCGTGTCCGAACCTCGAAGTGTGGGAGCAGATCCGAGATGAGGGCGGCTACGGGTCGAAGTCCCCAAACTTGGCTACTGCTATTTGTGCTTTCGAAGAGGCCGCCAGAATATGCGGCGACAACTAGAGCAATGCCTTCTCACTATCGCACGTTTATCGCACGAAGCAAGACATTGACCCCTAAAGACCAGTAATTTGCTGGGTTCTGCTTGGTGGGCGATACTGGGTTCGAACCAGTGACCTCTTCCGTGTCAGGGAAGCGCGTTACCGCTGCGCCAATCGCCCAATGTTGTGTTGTAAGCCGAGGTGGCGACGGGATTCGAACCCGTGTAAACGGCTTTGCAGGCCACTCCCTTGAAACCTAAATCATTTGGTTTTTGAGGAACGTAGGCTTTCCATGAAGGACTCGAGCGTCTCTGCCAACTTCTGTTCCTCTGCTAGGTATCCCAGGACGTGATGTCTGTCTGTCGCAATGGGCCTCTGCGAGATTCCCGGGAGGAGTGTCGCCCAACTCCTGGTTGCCTCCTCATCCTTGATACAGTCGCTGGCATAGATGATCTCCATAAAAGTGGATCTTGCGCCTAGTCGCAGGACCTCGAGAAACATTGAGAATTTCTGTGGAGATGTAGGACCGGCCGCGATGACGTAATCCGCATTAAGTAAGGAACCTAGGATCATTGCTGGAGCGCCGCCTGCGCTCACCCCCACAACCCCCGTCCTGCTGGGCGTGAAGCCAGCCAGCATAGAACGAATCTCAGCCGATATTTTCGTAAAGTCAGCTTCCTTCCAGTTTTCACTTCTTGACAATTCGAGAGTGTCCAGTGAGAAGAACAGCATGTTGGTCGACCTCACTGGCCAATGAAGCACGAACTCGACCGCGCCCATTCCGGGTTCACCATTTGCTGGACCAATCACCACAACAATTTCTGATGCGAAGTCCGCATACCTTGAAAACCCCCTGAATCCAGGTGGAGTAGGCACGCTTGATATCTTTGCAATGTCAGAGATGCTGAAGCCGGCGAATCTCGCCATTGCTTTTTTAGCCTCGTGCACAGCGGCAAATTGCGCGGGATAACTTTTCCGAATTAGGTCTGCTAAGTGCGCGGCTATCGAGGCGCCATTAATTCTGAGAAGCAAGGGGCAAAAAAACGGCGCGGAGGACTTCCCAATCCTGGTCATCTGGGACCAGAACCAATACTTGAGCGGAAAAAGTGCGCCAATGCCTCTAGTGGCAGCCCAGTCGCTGACGGTGCGGTAATACAGAAGCGGATTGTCACCGCGACGCAGGGACAGCACCACGCGGTTTAGATCGTTGGTCGACCTAACATTCCGAAGTAAGTCAGCGCCCATCGGTTCCATGAACTTGATTTTGGGCCATTTCGACCAGTTGGCCTAACGACTCGAACACAAATAAATCGTCTGGATTAATTTCGATGCCCCAGCTATCTTCGATCCAAATACACAGCTCGATCGCAGCCAGGCTATCGATGATCACTCGAGACAACTTGATATCAGTTTCGCCCGCACTAAACTTTTCTGCTTCTTCTCGCCCCCCGGCGAACTGGCATTTCTGTTTGCGCAAAAAGCCTATGAGTTCCTGCGCCATGGTGGCCGCTGACTCGCCATCGCCCCTAGCGGGTTGAAGATCGGTGTACAGCGCATTTCTTACCGCCACGAACCGGGGGTCTGATCTAACGGCAATTTGGCTTCTTGGGAAAGGAAAGCTGATGCTGTAGTCGCTAACAATCTTCCCTGGAGTGCCATTCATGCCCAGTACTCGATTTGACATGTAGACAGCCTCGTCGATGTCATGCGTGACCATAATCACGGTGGTACCTCTTGCTAAAGCAATCGATTTGACGAGGTCCTCGAGCTCGAAGCGAGTGTGAGCATCGATGGAGGCAAAGGGCTCGTCCATCAAAAGCAGTTGGGCTCCCGAAGCCAGAGCCCGAGCGATTGCAACTCGTTGCTGCATGCCGCCTGAAAGCTCCCAAGGATATTTTTTCCCGACTTTGGCCAGCCCCACAAGTTCCAACGCCTCTTCGACAGAAGATTGCCTTTCCGATTTGTTCATTTTCGAAGCCCTGGTTGCTAGTTCGACATTTCGGAATGCCGTGAGCCAAGGAAATAGAGATGAAGAATAGTCTTGGACCACGTAGCCGAATCGGTGGGCCCCATCGCGGCCCACCGAATCGTGGATTCTGATTTCCCCACTTGTTAATTCACAAAGTCCTGCGATCGAACGCAATAATGTCGTCTTACCTGACCCTGAGGGACCACAGATTGACACAAATTCTCCGGCCCCCACTTCGAAAGAAATCTCCTCAATCGCTGCAATGGAAGACTCACGGTGTTCAAAATTAACGGAAAGAGAATCGACTACGACTAGCGGGTAATTCGGCCTCAGGGTCCCTGCATTAACCATGTGATAACCCTAGGACGCGACTCTCTAAAAAGTGAAAAATAGCGTTGAAAGTTAGGCCCATTAGCCCGATAACCACGAGCGCGAACCAGAGGTTATCTAGCCGGAAGGTGCGTAGGGAAAACAGAATGTAGGCACCCAAGCCTGTATGCGATGAAAGCGCCAGCGCCAACAAAGTAACTCCAATTGCGCTCTGTAAGCCTGCATGGAGCCCGATAAAGACAACTTGCAGGTTAGAGCCAAATCTGACCACCAGGAGTC
>JAIOWV010000096.1 GCA_021741945.1 Pontimonas sp. | reverse complement strand
CCGCCTCCAGACCGTCAATCCGGTCAGATGCGGCCTGCGTAACTGCGCCCGCAATCGTGCCCGCCTCCACCGCGCGAGGAAGGATTGCTCCAGGTATCTGGAGATTGTCGTGCATGTCGTGAGCCCAGGTGCGCTCAGACACGTTGGCCATTTGACCGGCACATATCAGTGACACTTCGCTCACAAACTCTCCGGAGAGCTTCCAGACAACCCAGTCATGGAGGAAAAGCACCTTGCGACATTGCGCCCACCGCATGGGGTCACTTTTTTGAATGTGGAGGACTTTGGGAAGTGTGAGCTCTGGGGCGAGCCAGTGCCCGGTGATGTAATACAGCTCTTCTTTTCCCACAGTGTCTTCGAGGAAATCGAGTTGAGCTTCTCCCGCTCTATTCCTGTTGTAGTAACCGGGCCCAAGTTCACCGTCATCACCGACAAGAACAAAACCCTGCCGAAGGGAGCCAACGGTAATTCCCTCAATTTTTCCATGTGATGACCCCGCCTGGGTAAGTGCCCGCGAAAGGGTCTGGCTGAGGAGAGACCATAATTCCGGCGGATCAAAATCAAATTGCCCACCGTGGGAATCCCTCACCGGGGTTGGTGCTGACACCTGCGAGATGACATGTCCTTCAGAGTTGGCGACCCACGCCTTAATTGACGACCCACCTATATCGAGGCCCGCGAACACCTTGGACATACCTAGTGCCGATCTCGAAGTTCCGGAATTGCTGCGCGGTTTTCAAGAAGTTCTCTGTAGGCCGGGGGACATTCCGTCGTAGTGTCACCCAGGAGAAGTGCGTTGAGAGTTGCGGAGGCTGCCTCCTCGAGGTTTGCTGCCCGTTTGTAGGCGAGTTCAATCGAGTCAGCGACGACGCTGCAACCATGGTGACCCAAGATAACGACATCGGAGGATTCAAGTGCCGTCGACGTAGCGGTCGCGATTTCCTCTGATCCTGCTGGTATCCATGGTGTGGAGGCGACGTTTCGGACGTAGTAGACGTGGTCAATTGTCATCAGGCGAATCCTGTGTCCCAATGCGTCAAGGAGGACAGAAGCCTGGGGATGGAAGTGGAATACCGCATTCACATCTGCCCTAGTGATGTAAGCGGCAAGGTGAAGCCGAAACTCACTGGATGGATTTGGATTGCCGCCGACAACATCGCCACTCAGTGACACGACGGAGAAATCTTCATCCTTCAGAGTGTCTAACCAAGTTCCACTTGCTGTTATCAGAAAGGTGTCGCTATCCGGGACCCGGGCGGACAGGTTGCCACCACTCCCTATCACCAAGCGATTTGCTGTTGCTTGCTGGCCAGCCCATTTGAGTTCCTCAATGAGGTCAAGGTGGGTGTTTGAGAAAGCTGGTGGCTTATTCATGAATGTGGGCCTTTTGCTGAGAGGGCGTACTTGTGACCAGTGTGGGCTGTGAGCGCAGACTCGAATTTATCGAGGGGGAGTGGCTCCTGGATAATGTTGGATAACGAGATCTTGCCGTCGGCGAGCAGGGCTATTGCTTGTGCAAACGCGCCGTTGGGGGCGAGGTGCCCGCCGACGAGTTCCAGTTCTTTGAATTCCGCGATTTGGTTGAGATCGATTGAGTAGCGCTGGTTGTATACGCCGTAGAGGCAGATCCTTCCCCCGGGCGCTACCAGCTCGAGTGCCAAATCGACAGCCTCCACTGACCCGCTGAGTTCAATGATGCGACGTGCTCCGTTGGGGGAGATTTTTTCGAAGAAGGCTTCCACGACGGACGATGGACCGTGTGGAGACGTGCTGAGAACCGTGTGTGCGCCGAGGGAGAGAGCCCTCTCAACTTTGGTTTCGTCCCTTACCACGGCAACGATGTGGGCCCCGGGATGCTCGTGTTTGATCAGCTGAATGACGGTTGCGCCAATTGCGCCAACCCCGGTCACCACGACGGTGCCAGCATTGTTGAGGGCAGCCCGCTTGAGAATGTGGACCGCATTGGCCAGCATTTCGATTCCGGCTGCGTCCTGTAGTGAAATGTTCTCGGGAACGCGATGAATAAGGGAATTTCCCGGAAGGGCCATCATTTCTGCAAAGGCACCTGGCATTTGACTCCCGAAATGCGCTCCGTCTCGACACAGGTTCTCTCGGTTGTCCCGGCACAGATGGCAGATTCCACACGGTGCCATAACCTCCACAGCAACCCGGTCCCCGATATCTAGGGAACCTTTCGCATTGGCACCGATGTCGGCTATCCTTCCCACGATTTCATGCCCTGGAGTAAAGGGAAAAGTGATGTTCCAGGGACTATTTCCCTCCCAGATCATTCGGTCTGCGGCACAAACCCCCGCCGCTTCAACCTCAAGGAGGTAGCCGTCGGAAGGGAGAGGAGGATCTTCCACCTCCTGGAAGACAAAGTCTCCAGCCCCCCGTGCAACTACTGCTTTCATCATGCGGGAGAACCAGCTCCAGCTGCTCTGACGGCGGTGACGCTCTCGCTTACGGCGTCCTTACTCGAGATCCCGCCCTCAACCGCACCGTAAAGATCGAAGGATGCGACCCCTGCGAACCCGACACGAGTCAACTCCTGGAGATAACCATCAGGCGAATGAAGCCGACCAACAGGTAGGTCGTCGTCCGCTCCGCCAGTGTCCGCATCCCCTAGATGAACGTGGAAGAGTTTTCCGGCCTTTGCGACTCTTGCGATCACCTCGGTGGGGTCTTCTCCTAGGGCGTAAGCATGGCCTGAGTCGACCAAGACCCCGATGTTGTCAAAGTGCTCGACCGCTCTCAGCGTCGCGGTGGCGTCAGGAATCACGGTGTCAGGTTTGTATTCCAGTGCGATGCGGATGCCGTGTGGCAACGCAGCTTTCGAAACCAGTTTGAGCCCCTCATGAAGCGCATCCGTTTCTGACTCGTCTAGGTCAGCGCCGGGCCATAAACCTACGACATCGATTCCTAGAGATACGGCGACTCGTGCAACTTTCTCCACCTCTTCAGCGAGTTCAACTGCCTGCCCGGTGAGTGCTCCGTGGGGCCATAGTTCGGGTAACAGAGAGAGGAGCAGCCCGGAAACCTTTACTCCGGTTATCTCCGTCAACTCTGCAAGGTCAGCCAGACGCTTCTCGGAGAGTTGCTCGTCACTGCGGTACACACCCAGTTCGATGCCGTAGAGACCCTCCTTTTGAGAATTGTCAAAGCAGTCCTTATCTGTCCATTTTTCTGGCCAGTGGTTCCAATCCGTGTCGCACAGTTTCCAGGTCATCGAGATTTCTCCTTGTCCGTGCTGATGGAGCCTTCGGTTTCCTCGCCGCTATCTGCCGTCTCCACAATGCTCTCCGTAGGAAGGATGTGGATCCGCAGAGGGTTGAAGCGAACGGTGATGGTGTCACCAGCTTGGGGACGGAAGCTTGGGCTTGCATCGAGTTGGACCAGTTCGCGTCTATCTGCGATGCTCGGCTTCACCCAGATACGAGTCTTGGTTCCCAGATACTGGATTTGTTCGACGACAACAGTGACGTCTCCGGGACCCTGGGCTTTGCCCTCAAAAACGGATATCTCTTCTTGTCGAAGCGCGAGGATGCCGTCCCCCGAGGTCAGGCCACTGTTGATCGGGAATGAACCGAAAGCGCAGGTGAAGGTTCCACGATCCGCGTGGCCTTCTAAGAGGTTGGATGTACCAAAAAACCTCGCCACCTTTACGGACTCTGGTGCCGTGTAGAATTCTTCAGGAGTTGCGTACTGTTCGATTCGACCATCGACGAGCAGAGCAATTCGGTCTGAGATTTCGACTGCCTCAGCCTGATCGTGCGTCACAAAGACCGTCGTGACGCCGATTTGTTGCTGGATAGAACGAATAAGGTCCCGCATTTGTACGCGGAGGTTCGCGTCGAGGGCGCTGAGTGGCTCATCAAGAAGCAAGACGTCAGGTTCAACAATCAATGCTCGTGCGAGGGAGACCCTCTGCTCCTGGCCGCCAGAAAGTTGCCCTACTCGACGAGCGCCATACCCTTCGAGTTGAACAAGGCCCAGCATTTTCTCGACTTTCTCGTCGATTTCCGTTTGGGCCACTTTTTGCATCTTTAGACCAAATCCGACGTTTTCGGCTATCGACATGTGGGGGAAGAGCAGCGACTTCTGAAAGACCATACCCACCGGTCGTTTTTCTGTCGGGGTGTCGGTGATGTCAACACCATCGAACAGGATTGATCCTGAATTAGGCCGAACGAGACCCGCAATCATTCGCAGAGTTGTTGTCTTTCCACACCCAGACTCTCCTAGCAGGGAGACAAGCCGTCCCGGTTTGATATCAAGGTTCAAAGACTTGACGGCTTGATGAAGATTCCCAAACGTCTTCGTCAGGATTAACAGACTTACTGCTGTCGAGCTCATAGTTGCCCCAATCCAGATATTGCTCGTTTACTTCCGGTCAAATAGCGGCTGGTGAGAGCCAGCAAGAGTAGTGGAGGAATGATGAAGATAATCCCGAGTGCGGCGGCACGCGTGGAGTCATTGCCACCAATGTAGGCAAAGAGAAGGAGTGGCATCGTCTTGATGGTCCCCCCTCCAACAAGAAGCGTCAGGATGTATTCACTCCAGGAAGTGACGAAAGCGAAGAGGGAAGCTACTGCCAGTCCTGGAAACACTGCAGGAAGAGTGATCCTGAAGAGAATCGATAGGGGTCCGGCACCCAGAACACGAGCTTGCTCCTCGTAGGCTACGTCGTAATTCGCGAAGACGCTTCCCATCACCAGAGTGACGTAGGGGACCGTCGGAATAAGGTGCACTAACGCGACGCCCCATAGGGTGTCGGCCAGGCCCACTCGGATGAAGAGCACCTGGATTCCCATTGTGACAGCGAACGCCGGCACAATGACCGGGGCAAGCATGAGGAACTGAATCAGCCTTTTCGAACGGAAGTGATAGAGGCCGAGGGCCCTACCGGCGCTCAGGCCAATTCCGGCCGCAGCTAAAGTCACAATGATCGCGATAATGCTCGATGTAATAACGCCCTCGAGGAGATCAGATCCGGGCCGCCCCAACTCTTCAAAGCCGCGCAGATTGTATTCCTGTGGAAGGAGCGAGGGGTACTGCCACGTCCGGGTAATCGACCATAAGGCGAGCGGAACCAGCGGAATGAGGAGGCCGATTACGAGAAGTCCGCGGCCGACTGCTGCTCTCATCTCAAACCTCGTGTGTAGCGGTCTGAAACTCGCATGTAGAGGTACACGAGGATGGAAATAAAGACGGTTATCAGGACGGATGTCGCCATTGCCTCCGGCCGCGACAGGAGGTCGCTGTCTCTGTAGCTTTGTACTGCTACCACTGGTAGCGCCGCAGGGAAAGGCCGCCCTAAGAGAAATGGAATCTCGTAAGAGCCGAACGTAAAAGCGAAAGCAATGATGGAGGTGGAGAAAACACTGGGCGCGATGAAGGGAACAATGATGTGTCGAAAACGCATCCAGGAGCTAGCTCCGAGCGTCCGAGCAACTTCTTCGTAGTCGCTGACTCCAGATTGCAACGCTGCGAGGACAACCACACCGATAAATGGGATTTCTTTCCACATGTAGTGGATGATAATTCCGACTCCAAATTCGTCGGCAATGAGGGGGACGAATTCCGCTGGTGATGACACCAGGCCAAGCGCGTAGGCAAATCGCGAAAAGTAGCCGCTCTGCTGGAGAAGCAGGATCATGGCTACGGCGCCGACGATGTGAGGAATGGGGATGTTGAGTTGAAAAACCCAGACTAGAAACTTCTGGCCTCGCTTCGTGCTTCTAATGAGCAGTGCGCTCGCCACTGCAAGAATCGCCGAGAGGACTGTCGAAATCACGGAGATTCGAAAGGTTAAGGGCAAAGATGCTCTGACAGCGGGATCCTCGAGCATACGGCGGTACGCATCCAGGGAGAGGCCCCCGTCTCCCACAAGTGACAAAAATCCAAGACTTTGAAGGAAACCGAACGCAAATCCCCCCAGGAACAGTCCGACTATCAGGAGAAGCGCCGGGCTTAGGAGAGCCAAAATTTTCAGACCATCGGGCCATTCACCGGGAAGGCGCGCAGATCGTTCGATGGTTGGCCCGAGGGCTGAGCCCGCGCCAGAAGGCGCGGGCTCAGCTACGGATTTACTGCTGAAGGACATTTGCAATCCAACCCTTTTCAATTGCCTCCAACCAAGCGGCAATCAGTTCGGGGTTTGCATTCTTCTTCTGTTCCGTGAAGGGCAACACAGACGCAGGCCCCGGCAGGGCTTCATACTCTGCCGATAGCTCCGTGCGGCTCATCTCAATCGCAGGGTAGTAGCCAAGGACGGAGGGATCCGCTTTCCTTAGCTGTGCTTCAGGAGACTGAAGAATGTTTGCGACCACCTGGGCTCCCGCTTTGTCGGGAGAGTTAAAGGGGA
>JAIOWV010000070.1 GCA_021741945.1 Pontimonas sp. | reverse complement strand
GCGCCCGTTCCCACAGACACCCGGTTACCCAGCTGAGGGTGACGCCGCCCGACAACATGATCCCGGCTTGTGGGAGTTTTTCCGCCCAAAGTCACCCCGTGATAAATCAAGCAGTCATCGCCAACGATGGCCGTCTCCCCGATCACCACACCCATACCGTGATCAATCACTACCCGACGCCCAATGGTCGCTCCCGGGTGAATCTCGATGCCGGTGATGAATCGTGAGAGGTGGGAGATCAGGCGCGCGGGCAAATACCAACCCCACGACCACAAACTGTGAGCACCACGATGCCACCACAGGGCGTGAACGCCAGGAGAGGTCAGAAAAACCTCAAGGTTGTTGCGGGCAGCAGGATCCCGCTGTCGCATCGCTTCGATATCTTCGCCGATGCGGGTGATGGGAGGCATGTTAGCTTTCGAGACCCTCGTACAAAACAGTGGACAAATAACGCTCACCAAAGCTTGCCAGAATAACGACGATGGTCGCGCCAGCGAACTCAGGTCGGTGGGCCAGCTCGACCGCTGCCTGAGCGGTGGCCCCCGAGGAAATACCGCCAAGGATGCCTTCTTCAGAGCCAAGTCGTCGTGCCATCGAGACGGCATCGGCGCTGGTCACATCGATGACCTCGTCATAGATCGTTTGGTCCAAAATGGGTGAAATAAAGTTGGGTCCGATTCCTTGAATCTTGTGTGGGCCAGCCTCACCACCATTGAGCAGAGGCGATTCAGCGGGCTCAACGCCAATGACCTTGAGGCCAGGCTTCTTGGCCTTCAGCGCCTGGCCGGTGCCGGTCAGGGTTCCGCCGGTACCAACGCCCGAGACAAAAACATCAACGGCGCCATCGGTGTCGCGCCAGACCTCCTCCGCCGTCGTGCGGCGGTGGATTTCGGGGTTCGCTTCGTTCTCAAACTGACGAGCCAAGACAGAGCCGGGGATGCTCTCAGCGATTTCGACTGACTTCGCGATCGAACCAGTCATTCCCTCTGAGCCAGGGGTGAGGACCAACTCGGCTCCGTAGGCGCGCAAGAGCATCCGGCGCTCAATACTCATGGTGTCTGGCATCACGAGGATGGCCTTGTATCCGCGGGCAGCCGCGACCATCGCGAGTGCGATTCCGGTGTTGCCACTGGTGGCCTCAACAATCGTGCCACCGGGCTTCAGTTCTCCAGAAGCCTCGGCAGCGTCCACCACAGAAATCGCGAGCCGGTCTTTGACCGATGAGGAGGGGTTATAGAACTCGAGCTTGGCCAGGACCGTTGCTCCTGCGCCCTCGGTCACGCGATTCAGGCGAACAAGAGGGGTGTTTCCAAACGCCTCGGTGATGTTTCCGTAAACCAAAGACACGATGCTCCTTTTATCGCAGGGCCAACGCGACTAAGAGTATTGGTTTGTGGCCAGGGGCGCCTCTTGGGAAGTAATACTGTTACAACGATGAAAGTTCATTCTTGCTAACCGTTGCCCTCGGGCTTCTCGGGGCACTCACCTACGGGGCGGCTGACTTCTTTGGCGGCCTTGCTGCCAGAAGGTCGTCGACCATCCTGGTCACCGCCGGAGTCGCCTTGGTCGGCCTTATCGGGATCGCGGGTGCCGCGATTTTCATCCCTGCTGTGAGCAGTGCGGATGCTTGGTCCTACGGATTTGCCTCAGGTGTGGCCGGAGCAATTGGCATCGGCTTGCTCTATGGCAGTCTCGCCATTGGACCGATGAGTATTTTGTCGCCAGCAACGGCGTTCATCTCCGCCATCGTTCCGGTTAGCGTCGGCTTAGCTTCCGGGGAGGGTAGTGGTCCTAGCTTCTTCATTGCCTTAGCGCTGGCGCTCGTTGCAGTCGTGCTAGTCGGGTTTGTTCCAGAAAAAGGAGCCGTGCGCCCCAGGCCTCTCGGGCTCATTATGGCCGCAGGGTCCGGGACGTTTATTGGACTCACCATCGTTCTGATTGATCTCTCGCCAGCTGACTCCGGAGTGATTCCCCTGGTTGCCAATCGCATCGCATCATCGACGCTGCTGCTCTTGGCCATTGGCGCGGTCGTGATTGCGCGCATGGCGCGCTCCAAGACGCCCACGCTTCCCGGTCTTTCAGAAATAGTGAAACTATGGCCGATTGTCATTGCCGCTGGCATATTTGATGTTGCGGCGAACATCGCCGTCATCTATGGGCTGCGACTTGGTGACTTGAGCGTCGTCTCAGTTCTGGTCGCCCTCTATCCAGCGGGAACCATCTTGCTCGCCTCAGTGGTGCTGCGGGAGCGCATTGCCCTCATCCAGTGGTTCGGATTGGGGCTTGCGCTCGCCGCAAGTGCACTACTGGCTGCTTAGACGGCTTCGAAAGCCCTGACGTCTGAAGGACGCATCTCGCGCGGTTCGACAGAAATACCGGCAGTCTTCATCAAGTCCATCAACCTGCGAGCTCGCGCGCGCGTGGTCAACGTGATGACCGTGCCCTTCTTGCCAGCGCGACCGGTGCGACCGGAGCGGTGAACATAGGACTTGTGGTCATCGGGGGGATCAACCTGAACCACCGTGTCGATGTCATCGACGTGAATACCGCGCGCGGCAACATCGGTGGCAACCAAGACGCTGACTCGACCGGAGGTGAGCTTGTCCAGGTTGCGCTGGCGACGAGCCTGATTCAAGTCACCGTGAAGGCTGACGGCAGGAATGCCTTCGTCGTCCACCATGTCGGCAAGCTCTTCGGCAAAGGCGCGGGTCCTGGCGAACATCAGCGTCTTGCCACCCTTGCGGGCCAGTTCAATCACCATGTCGCGCTTGTCACGCTGGTCAACAACCCAGACCTGGTGGTCAATGGTTGATGATTCCTGGTTTTCGCCAGCAACTTCGAACACAGCAGGGTCGCGCAGGAATTCACGCACAATGTTGGACACTCCAGCATCGAGCGTGGCGGAAAACAAAAGCCGCTGGCCATCGGGGGAGGTCTGAGAGAGGATCCGCTCAAGTGGCTCAATGAATCCGAGCTCGCTCATGTGATCCGCCTCGTCGACGACAGAAATCATTACCTGGGAAACATCAAGTTTGCGCCTGGCAATCAAGTCCTCGATGCGACCAGGAGTTCCGATGACGATGTCGACACCGCGCTCAAGAGCACCGATCTGACGGCCAATGGGAACACCACCATAAACCTGAGTGGTGAAGAGGCCAACGCTGCGAGCAATGGGCTGCACCGTGCGATCAATCTGAAGCGCTAGCTCCCTGGTAGGGGCAAGAATCAATGCGCGTGGTGCGCGGCCAATGGCGCGCTTGACGCCGTTCTTTGACATCTGCAACAAGCGCTCCACCAACGGAGCACTAAACGCAATGGTCTTGCCAGAACCGGTGCGGCCACGTCCGAGAACGTCGCGTCCAGTCAGTGCCACAGGGATAGTCGCAGCCTGCAGAGCAAACGGCGTTGCGGCGCCCAGTTCCCGAATGGCTTCAACAATGCGTGTGCCAAGACCGAGGTCACCAAACTCCATGCCCTCTGCTGAATCAGCAGTCACCTGAATGGCAGCAAGCGCATCGTGAACGACGTTCTGAACAACCGGGCGCGAAGGACGCTCGCTGTAGCGGGGACGGTCATCGAACGAGCGCGCCGGACGACCGGGTCGCTCTCCAGCGGAACGCTCGTAACGACCTCCGCGGTCCGAGGATGGACGATCGGCAGCTGGCCGGTCAGAGGCGAAGCGGTCTGAACGAGGGCGGTCTGAGCGAGGTCGGTCTGAATCAAAACGACTGGGGCGCGATGCACGCTCGCCGGTGGCGGGACGCTCACCGTAGGTGCGTGCTGGACGGGCTGGACGGTCTCCATAGGCAGGACGTTCGCGGTCGGTACGCTCACCACGGGCAGGACGATCCCCCGTTGGGGGACGGTCATACTGCGGGCGCGATGCACGCTCGCCGGTGGCGGGACGCTCACCGTAGGTCCGTGCGGGACGGGCTGGACGGTCGCCATAGGCAGGGCGACCACCGGTCGCTGGACGCGATGGACGATCGTCGCGAGCAGGGCGCTCGGACGAGGCCGGGCGTTCGCCGCGGTCGGGGCGTGAGCCCTCGGGACGGGGACGCGCTTTTTTAGCATCCTGGAAGGATGTGCGCTTTGTTGGTGGGCGCCATGAAGACGCCTGCTTTTTCTGAGGCATGGGTTTAGCTTTCGTGATGATTGTTTGAGGAGAAGAGGCGTCACATTCACGCCCAACCCAGATCACCACTAGCCAGACCGGGGCTGTTTCGTCTACACATTACGGCCGCTCTCACGATTGTGAGGCGATGGCCCTCGAGGACTGCCTACAGCGGCACTAACTCTTGTTCCAGCGTCAACGGTAGCAGGTGAAGGAGGTTTAGGGTAGGGGTGTGCCCCGCGCCCTTTACTACATCAGGCGCTGGGGGCAACTCTTCGCAGGTCTCTTTCTGTTTGGTTTCGCGGCCGCCATGATGTTGCGCTCGGGCTTGGGAGTGGACCCTTGGACAGTGTTTGCCGAGGGCATCCACCTCACATGGGGCTTTGGCTTTGGCTGGATCATCCTCGTCACCGGCGCAATTGTGTTGCTCATCTGGATTCCACTGCGACAGAAGCCCGGGTTTGGGACCATCCTCAACGTCCTCCTTATTGGCCCAGCGATGGAGGTCGGGTTGGTGCTAGTTGACACCCCGGAGTCGCTTGTCCAGCGGGGGTTCCTCTTTGCTGCCGGGTTGCTCATGATGGGAATCGCCAGTGGCCTCTATATAGGCGCCCGTTATGGCCCAGGGCCACGCGATGGCCTCATGGTGGGGTTCAACGCCAGATTTGGCTGGCCGATGTGGATTGTGCGGACCTGCGTCGAGGTGACTGTGCTGATTATCGGCTGGCTACTCGGTGGCAGCTTCGGAGTGGGTACCGTGATTTTCGCCCTCAGCATCGGGACGCTTGCGCAGCGATCGATCTTGGTGTTTCGAGTGCCCGACTACCCCACGAAGTCAATCGGCAAGTAAACGTCCTGAACGCGATCATCGAGAGCGGTGTGATCGTTTCTCGTGTACAGACCACACACGCGTTCTCGGCAGTCAACGTTCTCGTCCGCAAAACCTGGCACCTCGATGTACGCGGTGAAGGTTCCTTGCTCTGCGTCATCAAAGCTCCTCGCTCCAAACAAGCGCCACGCCCACTGGTCGTTAATCCAATTGGAGGGGGCGTATTCGATTGCACCCTCTTCGCTCATCTCGCCAGGAGTGGTGGAGGGAACACCCCCTAAGCAGGGTCCTGGCTTCTCGTTCAGGGCTTCGGGCACAGCACAGATGGCGACGTAGATTCCTGAGGCTGGGTTGTAACCAGATCCCTCGACGATGATTCGATCACCCGCAATCACGCGATCCAGCCCCCGATCATCCGCGTTTTGGAGCGTTGCGCTGAGCACCCTGGTGCGACCATCGTCCCCGGTCGCCTCAACCGAGCTCGGGTACCCCTCAACAACCAACTCCTGGCCAGAGAGCCCTTGAGGCTCCGCCATCACGATCGGGGCGACCAGCCACGCCACAAAACCTCCGGTGACGAGGAGCACTCCCGCTGAGGACCAGAGAACACGGCGCAGTATCGGTCGTTTATTCTCAGCCACCGCCTCAGTCTAGGAGTGCTAGTTGCGCACTAACCTCAGACTGTGAAGCTCTGGCCCATTGTTGCGGTTGCGCTCGGCGGCGCGCTTGGCACGCTCGGTCGTATCGGCGCTGACCTTGCGATGGCCGAGCTTCCCGGCGGCCATGAGTGGGCAACGCTCGGGGTGAACGTTCTGGGGTCCTTGGGGCTTGGGCTCGTGATGGGCCACGGGTTACCTGGCCTCTCACGCGCTCTTCGCGACGGGCTCACGGTCGGCGTCCTCGGTTCGTACACAACCATGTCTGGCGTGGCCGTCATCGCGGTTGCCCTTCCTGCACTGGGCGCGGCATACGTACTCGCCACGGTGGCGCTCGCAATCGCATCGGCCTGGATCGGCTACCTGGTCGGACGGAGGCTCTCATGAACGCTGAGCTTCTGCTCCTCAGTGTCGCCTTGGGATCACTAGGGGCCCTAGCGCGCTATGGAATTCAGGCCTGGGCTAGTAGCTCCGGCAAGGCATACCTGGGCATTCTGGTGGCAAACATTGTGGGCTCTGCCCTCGCCGGCGCTCTGTTTGCGCTGCCCGATTCGTTCACCACCGCGGCTCTCCTCGCCGGGTTCTGCGGCAGTCTGACGACTCTCTCGACAATGGTCGTACACCTGCTTCCGGTGCCGGGTGCACCCCCACTGCGCTCGCGGGTAGGACGGGGCCTCGCGCACGTAGCCGGAAGCGTCGGGGCGGCGCTTGTGGCATACAGCGCAGTCGCTCTGTGGCTGGTGAATTAGCCAGAGTCCGCGAAGGGCTGCGTGATACACTCGCGACGATTTATATCTCTTCTTATCAGCGCGTTTCTTC
>JAIOWV010000069.1 GCA_021741945.1 Pontimonas sp. | reverse complement strand
ATCGACCCCGACCGGAACTATTGGCCCGACCACCTCAAACCAGCAGGTCGTTGGCCAAGCAACACCTCAGCAGGGCTTTGAATATCAACGATGACGCGAGACATATATCAACGATGTCGTGAGACATCACAATGGTGGCGAGTGAGGGATTCGAACCCCCGAAGGCTGAGCCGGCTGATTTACAGTCAGATCCCTTTGGCCGCTTGGGTAACTCGCCATGCGCTCCCGACCGGTGTATTCACCAATCGGGTGCGCGGGATTCAGGATATCGGTATTTAGGCCGGGGAGAAACCAGAGACAAGTGACCGAGGCGCACATTCTGGCTACCATGGGGGAATGGCTGATTCCTCGTTTGACATCGTAAGCAAAGTCGACCCCATGGAGCTCGACAACGCTATGAACCAGGCAGAAAAAGAGCTCACGCAGCGCTACGACTTCAAAGGCGTCGATGCCAGCCTGACCAAGTCAGGCGAGGCAATCGTGATGCAAGCTAATTCAGAAGAGCGTGTGAAGGCAGTGCTGGACGTCCTTCAGTCCAAGCTCGTGAAGCGCGGGATTTCATTGAAGAGCCTCGAGACCAGTGAGCCAGTCTTGAGTGGCAAGGTCTACAAAATTACGGGTTCGATGAAAGATGGCATCTCCGGTGAGAATGCCAAGAAAGTTACCGCGCTGATTCGTAACGAGGGCCCGAAGACTGTCAAGACTCAGATCCAAGGCGATGAAATCCGCGTGACCTCGAAGAGCCGCGACGACTTGCAGGCCGTTATCGCCCTGGTCAAGGGTGCGGATCTGGACTTTGACACCCAATTCGTGAATTACCGCTGAGGCACGGGGAGTAGAGCCCTCGCTCATGACCACGGAAGTGATCTGGGTCACACTGATTGTTGCGATTGATATCGCCTTTCGCATCATTGCGCTCTTCGTTGTTCCGCACAATCGCCGCCCACAAACAGCCATGGCCTGGCTTTTAGCCATTTTCTTTATCCCCTACTTTGGCTTCTTAGCCTTCGTGGCGTTTGGTTCGAGGCGACTGCCTAAGAAGCGCCGCGACAAGCAAGCAGCCATCAACAACCACCTTCGGGAGCGCTCGAGGTTGCTGAGCCCAGGGATTATTGCGACACCGGCGGATGTGGCGAAGAGGAAAGAGTTCCCTGCGTGGTTGGCGCAGACCGTCCACATGAACGAGCACCTGGGCGCTATGCCGATGGTGACCGGGAATACAGTCACATTCCATGCTGACTACCTGGAGTCCATCCAGGCGATGACGGCCGCCATCGATAGCGCCCAGCACACCGTCCACGTCGAGTTCTACATCATGAGCTACGACCGGGTGACCCAGGACTTCTTTGCCGCCTTAGAGCGCGCACAGCAGCGGGGTGTCCGGGTTCGAGTTCTCTACGACCACCTCGCTAATGTCCGAATCCCCCGTTACCGCGACCTGATCGCCACTCTGGAGCGCATTGGGGTGGAATACCACCCCATGTTGCCGCTCCAGCCGTGGCGGGGTGTCTATCGACGTCCAGATCTTCGCAACCACCGGAAAATACTCGTTATTGACTCACGGCTGGCCTTCACCGGCTCCCAAAACATTGTGGAGCCTGCCTATCGGCAGCGCCGGCACCAGGCCCGGGGCCTCCACTGGCTGGACTTGATGATCTCCGTGGAAGGACCACTGGCAGATGGCCTCGAGGCTCTTTTCGTCACCGACTGGTTCCAGGAAACTGATGAGCTTCTCGATACACCAACGCCCACGCGAGCCAAGGGAGGCAAAACGCGGGGTGTGCTCGGTCAGGTGGTGCCAAGCGGCCCTGCGTTCGAGGGGGAGAACAACCTCAGGCTCTTCAACAACCTGGTGTATGGGGCCACAAAGCGCTTGGTGATTTCTAGTCCTTACTTCGTCCCCGATGAGTCCATGCGCTACGCAATCACGTCTGCAGCCGAGCGCGGTGTTGAGGTTCATCTGCTTGTGTCGGAAATCGGCGACCAGCCACTGGTCTTTTATGCGCAGCGCTCCTACTACGAAGAGCTGTTGCGGGCGGGGGTGCGCATTTGGCTCTACCGGGCACCCACCATTTTGCATTCGAAGTTTATCGTGGTCGACGATGTGATCAGCGTCATCGGCTCATCGAACGTCGATATGCGCTCGTTTAGCTTGAATGTCGAAGTGTCAGTGCTCCTCGCCGACCGAGGGGTAGCCGAGGGGCTCGACGCTCTGTCGATCGAGTATCGGAAGAACAGCACGGAGCTGACACTCCCGCAGTGGCTTGCCAGGAAAGGTCAACACAAATTTCTGGAAGGCCTAGCCCGCCTGACCGCAACAGTTCAGTGAGCGCCGGCGCGCGAAATCTCGAGCATCTCGTCACGAGGAACGACCTTGAGCCGCTCGCGTCCGCGAGCGGCTCCAAGCTCAAGCTCTTTTTCGTCAAGTCGGTGCCAGCCCTCGAGGTTCGTGTATGAAATACCGCGCGAGTTCATCAGCTCGATGACGCTGGCTTCTTCTGGCGACTCGGGTGACCACCAGGAGGCCTGGTCTTTGACCAGGTGTTTGATGGTCTCCAGCGCGTCGCTCTTGGTGTGACCAATGAGGCCAACTGGGCCTCTCTTGATCCACCCTGTGGCATAGACGCCAGGAACGATGCGGTTGTTGTCATCGAGCACTTGGCCTTCGTGGTTGGGGATGACACCACGGCGCTCATCGAAGGGAATACCGGGAACTTCGCTACCGAAATACCCCACCGCTCGATAGACCGCTTGAACAGCAATCTCACGAATTTCCCCTGTGCCCCGCACCCCACCGGACCCGTCGGGTTCGGTGCGCTCATACTTAAAGCCAGTGACGTGACTGTCGCCCAGCACCTCGATCGGTGAAGCATAGAAGTGCAGGTGGAGGCGTCTCGACGCGGAGCCCACTTCGCGCTCGCGCCACTGAGAGAAGACCTTGTTGATCACAAAGATTTGCTTGTTGGACTCAATCGCCCTCTCTGAGGCCTCATCGAGGACAAAGTCCTCGTCGTGAAGGATCATGTCAACATCGCGCAGTTCACCCAGTTCGCGAAGCTCCAGCGGGGTGAACTTCACCTGCATGGGGCCCCTGCGACCGAAGACGTGAACATCGGTGACCGGCGAAGCCTTCAGCCCCTCATAGACGTTGTCGGGAACTTCCGTGGGCAACAAATCTTCAGGGTGCTTCGCAAGCATCCTGGCAACATCGAGAGCCACATTTCCATTGCCGATGACCGCAACCGACTGAGCACCCAGCGGCCAGGTGCGAGGGACATCAGGGTGACCGTCATACCAACTCACAAAATCAGCAGCGCCATAACTGCCCTCAAGCTCAACGCCCGGGATATCCAGAGTGTGATCACGGATTGCACCCGTGGAGAAGATCACCGCGTTGTAGTGCTTTTTCAGATCATCCAGGGTGATGTCGGTGCCGTAGTTCACATTGCCAAACAGGCGAATCTGCCCAGTGTCGAGCACTTCGCGCAGGGCTGTGATGATCCCCTTGATCCGGGGGTGGTCGGGGGCGACGCCGTAGCGAACGAGGCCATAGGGCGCTGGCAAGCGCTCAAAGAGGTCGATGGAGACATCAAAGGAGCGCTCGTGCTTCAGCAACATGTCCGCTGCATAGATACCAGCCGGACCGGCACCCACGATTGCAAGGCGCAACTTAGACATAGAAGAACTCACCTATTTCCTAAAAGACCAGGAGGCCACTCTAATTCAGTTAGTGCGATCCACGACGGTATGGGCAAAGCGAATGAGGCCCTGGCGCACCAGAT
The DNA here is from genome assembly GCA_021741945.1 of Pontimonas sp. Taxonomy (GTDB): domain Bacteria; phylum Actinomycetota; class Actinomycetes; order Actinomycetales; family Microbacteriaceae; genus Pontimonas. The sequence goes on along the minus strand of JAIOWV010000069.1, from coordinate 2,819 downwards.
CGTCGGGCGCCACTGAGAGCTCAGCGATGGCGTCATCAGCCATTGCTCGTGCCGTGTCCATGGTCCGCTTGGTGACCGCATGCTCCCGGAGCATCCGAATCGACTCTTGGAACTCTTCTTCGTCTGCCTCGCCGGAGGTCCCCCGGGCAAGACGCTCGAGCAGGGCAGCAGCCTCCGGATCTGAGGCTGCCTGCTCCTGCAAATAGAGCATGGGCAGGGTTGTGACACCCCTGCGCACGTCGGTCCCGGGGGGTTTACCCGTTCCAGAGCCGCGTGCGCTCAAATCGATGACGTCATCAACGAGCTGGAAGGCAACGCCGATTTTCTCGCCAAAACGGCGAACAGGCGCGACCAACTCTTCTGGGCCACCGGACATGCGCAGTCCAAACTCGGCGGCCAAAGCGATCAGTGAGCCGGTTTTATCAGAAAGCACTCCCAAGTAGTGGGCGATAGGCTCAGCGCCTGGCTTGGGCCCCACTGTTTCGCGCATCTGGCCCAGGCAGAGTCTCTCGAAGGTTGCTGCTTGCAAGGTGATCGCCTGTGTCCCAAGCGACGCCACCAGTGTTCCCGCGCGAGCGAACAGGAGGTCTCCGGCAAGAATCGCCACCGAGTTCCCCCATACGGTTTGGGCTGCCGAAATACCGCGGCGCTGGGCAGCCTCGTCCATGACGTCGTCGTGATAGAGGGTGGCAAGGTGAGTAAGTTCGATGACCTGCGCGGACCGAATGACCTTGTCATTTGCGCCCTCGCCCCACTGAGAGGTCAACAACGTCAAGAGTGGCCGGACTCGCTTTCCACCGGCATCGAAGAGGTATCTGGCAACAGCATCGGCAATGTCTTCAGTGAACTTGAGCTCGCGCTCCAGGCCACTCTCCACTGCCTCAAGACCCTGGTCGAGGGCCTTGCCCAGCTTCCTTTCCTCAGCGGTGGCACTCAGAATCGAGCCACCGCTAAGAAATGACGCACCGCGGCCCGTCTGAGGTGCCGCTGTGGAACTGGGGTTCACGGGAATTCCTTGGATAAAGGCGAAGCGCCTGTTAGGGCTCCTGGACCGGGATAGAGACCGAGGAGGTGGAGGGTGAAGCGGGTCTGGCGCGCCGTTTTCCTACAGATTCACGAACTTTGGAATCCTCAGGAGTCCTGGCACGGTGCAGGGCAACAATGCCTCCAGTCAGGTTACGGTATGCAACCCGAGTGAATCCTGCGCCCCGGAGCCATTGGGACAAAACGGACTGTTCTGGCCATTCTTGGATCGACTCCATCAGATACCGGTAGGAGTCTTTGTGAGTGCTGGCGACTGAGGTGATGACGGGCATCAGGTACTTCATATAGCTGTCATAGCCGGCCTTGATGAGGGCCGCTGGCGGGTGAGAGAACTCACAAATCACGATTCGCCCACCTGGCTTCAACACTCGATACATCTCGCCCAGTGCGACCTGGGGGTTGTTGACGTTGCGAAGTCCGAAACTGATGGTGACCGCGTCAAAACTGGCGGAGGGAAAGGGGAGCGCTTCCGCATCTCCCACGATGAATTCAATGTCTGGGTGCCGCTTCCGGCCCTCGGCCACCATTCCCGGCGAGAAATCCAGTGCCACAACCTCGGCACCAGCCCGAGCGATGGCCTTGGACGAGGTGCCCGTTCCCGCTGCAACATCCAAAACCCGTTCGCCAGGTTGGATATTCAGCGCTTTGACCGTGGCAATGCGCCACAGGACCGAATTCCCGCCGGAAAGCAGAGCATTGGTGCGGTCATAACCTTTGGCAACCTCGTCAAACATGCCAGAGACTTCCTCTGGATTCTTGTTCAGGTCGGCCGTGGTCACGTGTTCCAGCCTAGTCAAGGACGGCCACCAAAATCCTGACAATCTTGGTGCCAAGTGTTCCCCCAGCCCCCGGGACTAATCTGGAGACCGTGTCCACCACTACCCACCTTCCCACCCTGGTCGCAACGACCAGGGCAATGAGTCACGACGGCTCATTAACGGACTGGGTAAGTGCGGACAACCCCCTCACCATGCAGCGCCGAGGACACGGACTCGTGGGCCTTGGCACCGCACTTACCCTGCGCTTCCAGGGGCCCGATCGTTTCCGGGAAGCCTCTAAGGCATGGCGGGACTTGGTGTCTTTGGCTCAGGTCGATGACCCTGTCAACGAACCAGGCAGTGGCCTGGTCTGCATGGGCACGTTCACCTTTGCCGATGAATCAGCCCACGAGAGTGTCCTCGTGATTCCTCGGGTGGTCATTGGGCGCCACAACGGAAAGTCGTGGCGCACAGATATTTCCCTCGATGGTGAGGCTCACCCTTCGCCAACCTCCAAGAAATCAGCTCCCCCGCAGTTGGAGCCCCTCTCTTGGGGGCCAGGCCTGCTCGGTGAAGACGACTTTGTGCGCGCTGTTGAGGCAGTCATCGCCCAGGTTCAAGAGGGCGTTGCCGACAAAGTGGTGCTGGCTAGAGACCTGGTTGCCCACGCTCCAGGCGTTCAGGACTGGCGCCAAGCGCTCACCCGGCTGGCAGATGCCTACCCCGACTGCATGACGTTTGCGATTGACGGCCTGGTGGGCTCAACGCCAGAAACTCTGGCCGTTGTGCACGACGGGCGCCTTGGTATTCGGGTTCTGGCCGGAAGCATGGCACGTGGAAACAGCCCCGCCGAGGACCGGGCCAAAGCTGAAGCACTAGCAACCTCGTCCAAAGACAATGACGAGCACCGCTTCGCGGTCAACAGTGTGGTCCAGGCCCTGGAACCCATCACTGCCCACAGCGCGGCTGATGAGCAACCCTTCACCCTCAAACTTGCGAACGTCTGGCACCTGGCCA
>JAIOWV010000068.1 GCA_021741945.1 Pontimonas sp. | reverse complement strand
GCGATGTGTCCGCCAGGTGGGACCAGATGCCCTCGACGACGATGAGCCCCGCTGTCTCGAGTTGTTTGGCCTTGTCGACCAGAGCAGGCCAAAGAGAGGGTAGGCATCCGTTTCTGTGGAGTCCGGTGTCGACTTTGAGGTGAACGGTGGTGGTCGTGCCGTTGCACTGCTCCGCAATCGCGTCGAGCTGCCACGAATGTGAAATGCCGAGGGTGAGATTGGCTGCGCTGGCTGCGAGGAAGTCGTCGTGTGGCGAGATGAGCCACGCCAGCATGGGGGTCTCCGGCAGTTTTTCTCGCAAAGTAATGCCTGTCGGAATATCGAGCACAGCGAGCGCGTGCGCACCGGCAGCAACGGCCGCCTCGGCCACAGCGAGTCCGCCGTGCCCATAGGCCTCAGACTTAACGGCAATCATCAACCGGGAGTTCCCCGCCAGATGTGATCCGGCCTTGGCGACGTTCGCGCGAAAGTTCGTCAGCGAGATATCGAGCCAGAATGGGGCCTCTAGTGCCATGTCTTCACCACCCGCGACCCCAGGTGTGCAAGTAGCGCCGACTCTGGCCTGTGGGACCACAGGCTCCACTGAGCCAGTGAGGGTGAGCCTCCCCAAATAACGGCCCGCTGCCCAACCTCGACAGATGCGTCGCCTACGTCCACCACGCACTGGTCCATTGCGATGCGTCCAGCAATGGGGAAGGTGACTCCGCCGAGGGCAATCCTGCCTCCGGTCACTCGGGGGACACCGTCAGCGAAGCCAGCGCTGACAAGAGCCAGAGTGGTGTCTGTCGTCGTCGTGTACTCATAGCCATATGACACAGCTGTTCCAGATGGCACGGTCTTGACGGAAATGACGGTGGCGCCAAAAGAGACGACGGGTCCTCCTTCGCCATCCCACCAGCCGGAAACAGCGGCGACGCCAGCGGCGACGGTCTTTAGCCCAGCAGGGGGAGTATCCCAAGGATCCACCACACAGTGCCGAAATCCAACGTCGTGGGCGAGCCCCGCGACCTCTGCGCTCCCGAGACCGAGTGCGTTAGCGCGCAAGTCAACTGCAGCATCCTCGCCGTGGTTCGCCCGCAACGCGCTCAAGTTCGCTGTGAGGGCGACACGCGAGAGCTCAGCGCTCCGCAGGGGAGGGCCTGACTTAGTGCGCGCGGTCATCCCGCAGTCGGTCTGTTTCGTCGTGCCATTTCACGATCTTGTCGCCTAGTGACTCGCGGTACTTAGAGGCGTGGTGACCGCAGAAGAGCAAATCGCCCGTGTTGAGAGTCACCCGAACGTAGGCCTGGGCTCCACAACTGTCGCACACGTCGCCTGCGCCCAGTGGCGCGACAATGTCGAGAGCGCTGTCGGTGGTCTCGGTTGCTGCGTAAGACATTGTCTCTCCTTGGCCTGGTGTTCTTGTTCTGGAACATTTCATCATGACTGTGCTGAGATTCACGGTCCGACTCTCCCAGGTTCGCCTACCGCGTAGTTTGCTTTCTCGGCGGTGTGAACAGGCCTTGTCCCACCCCAGCCCTATGCTCAGGGGTGCGTTACAACACAAGGAGTTACCTAGACCGTGGCCAGTTCAGATTATTCAGCCAGGCACCTCTCAGTTTTAGAAGGCCTCGAGGCTGTCCGCAAGCGCCCCGGTATGTACATCGGTTCCACCGATGCCAGAGGCTTGATGCACTGCCTGTGGGAACTCATCGATAACTCTGTTGACGAAGCCGTCGCTGGGCATGGCAACGAAATTTCCGTCCTTGTCCAGGCTGACGGCAGCGTGGAAGTTCACGACCTCGGGCGCGGCGTCCCTGTTGATATCGAGCCAAAGTCGGGCCTCACGGGCGTGGAGCTGGTGTTCACAAAACTTCACGCAGGTGGAAAGTTTGGAGCGGGCTCGTACGTGACCTCTGGCGGTCTCCACGGCGTGGGCGCCTCTGTGGTCAACGCTCTGTCAGAACGTCTCGACGTCGAGGTGGACCGCGACGGCGTCACGTGGGGCATGTCTTTCCGACGAGGAGAGCCGGGAGTTTTCAGCGATGAAAACGGGCCGAAAGGCCCTAGCTCTCCCTTTGAGCCTTTCGTCGACAACAGCGAGTTGGTCCGCTTAGGAAAAGTGGCCAAGGGTGTTACTGGCACGCGGGTTCGGTTTTGGCCAGACCCCCAAATCTTTGGGAAGGCCGCACACTTCGCGTCACCCGAACTGGCAGAACGAGCCCGGCAAACGGCGTTCTTGGTGCCGGGGCTCACAATCCTGGTCCATGATCGCAGCGGTGCACAGGAGGCAGTCGCGACATACTCTTCCGAGGGCGGCCTCAAGGATTTCCTCGAATTCTTAGCCCCTGACCAGCCCGTCGTTGGGCCTTGGCATTTTTCTGGCGCTGGCCAGTTTGATGAGACTGTGCCGATGTTGGATTCTCAGGGACGCCTGGAATCCACCGATGTCACGCGGGATGTCCACGTGGACGTGGTCGTCCAGTGGGGCACCGGGTACGACACGGTGAACAAGAGTTTTGTGAACATCATCCAGACGCCGAAGGGCGGCACCCACCAGGCTGGTTTCGATGCCGGACTCGTAAAGGCCATTCGGGCTGAGATTGATAAGAACGCCCGCCGACTCAAGGTGGGTAAAGACAAAGTGGAGAAGGACGACATCGTTGCGGGTCTGACCGCAATCGTTGCCGTCCGTGTGCCTGAACCACAGTTTGAAGGCCAAACCAAGGAGGTGCTGGGGACTCCGGGTATCAAGGCGATCGTGCAGTCGGTTGTTTCAGAGGGGCTCGCGCAGAAGTTCAGTTCTAGCAAGCGCGATGACAAGGCGGCGAGCGCCCTGCTTCAGGAGAAAATCGTCGCCGAAATGAAGACCCGCCTCTCGGCCAGGGCTCTCAAGGAAACCCAGCGGCGAAAGACAGCCCTTGAATCTTCTACCTTGCCCACAAAGCTTGTGGATTGTCGCACCAAGGACGTAGAGGGCACTGAACTCTTCATTGTGGAGGGCGATTCAGCGCTTGGCACCGCAAAGCTCGCGAGAGACAGCAACCATCAGGCGCTGTTGCCCATTCGCGGCAAGATCCTGAACACGCAGAAAGCTTCTGTCCAAGACATGCTCGATAACCAAGAGTGTGCTGCCATCATCCAGGTCGTTGGCGCGGGTTCTGGTCGAACCTTCGACATCGCGAGCGCCCGCTACGGGAAAATCATCATCATGTCGGATGCCGATGTCGATGGCGCCCACATCAGGACCCTCCTGCTCACCCTGTTCTTTCGTTACATGCGACCGCTTGTCGAGGCGGGACGCGTGTATGCCGCAGTGCCGCCCCTCCACCGCGTCATCGTGCAGGGGCGGGGGAAAGCGGGTAACGAAGTTATCTATACCTACTCAGAGGATGAGCTGACGACTGTGCTGGCCTCTCTCAAGGCTGCGGGCAAGACATACCAAGAACCCATTCAGCGTTACAAAGGTCTGGGCGAGATGGACGCCGATCAACTTGCTGACACCACGATGAACCCCGCGGGCCGGACGCTGCGGCGAGTCCGAGTCTCGGACGCGCAAGCGGCCTCAGATGTGTTCGAGTTACTGATGGGCAACGAGGTTGCTCCCCGGCGCGACTTTATTGTCTCTGGGCCAGGTCTTTCCAGGGAGCGGATTGACGCCTAGCTGAGGGCTTCGCCGAAGACCTCGGGGCTCTCTGGGGTGAGGGCGCCGGAGGCGTCTCGTTTCGCTTCGGGAATATCGAGCTCTAGTGGCTTGCCTTTGGGGCCCAATGCGAGCGGATTCTCTCCGACATAAGCCGTGAGGAGCACATCCTCGCCCTTCAAGAACGTGTGGGCCCTCACGCCGCCGGTCGCGCGGCCTTTCGGCGGGAACTGGGAAAGAGCGGTGCGCTTAATGCGCACTGCCTCGGTGCCAGGCAGGACCTGAGAAGACCCAGAGACGGTAATGACGCTGGCGTCCTGGGGCGGAAGCGCACCAGCCCAGACAACGCGGGCGCCCTCCCCAAGTGCAATTCCTGCCATGCCAGCGGCACTGGGGCCCTGAGGGCGCACCGCTGTTGCAGGGAAATGGAGAAGTTGGCCCTGTGAGCTGATGAAAACGCAGTGCGTGTCATCGCCTGCAATGCTCGCTCCCACAACGGTGTCTCCGTCCTTCAGAGAGATAAGGCTGTGCTGGGTTTTCTCGGGTAATCCAGAGAGCGCCACTCGTTTGACTACGCCGGAAGCCGTACCGAGCATGACGGTGGGTGCATCCTCCAGGTTCACAACGGCAAGAATTGCCCCATCGCTTGGCCCAAGCCCGAGGAACTCATGAAGTGACACTCCCTCCGCGAGGTGCGGACCGGATGGGTCAAGCTCTGGCAGGTCCATCGGTTGGAAAACATGCAGGTTTCCAGCGCTCGTGACGGCGCCAAGTGAGCCACGCAACCTAGTGGAGGTTTTGGCCATGAGCGCGTCGTGCGCGCCGCGTGTGCCCGGAGTTCGGGCCGTGCCCTCTGGCCACACAACGCGAGCGGCCCTCCGAGTCGCAGAGACCAGGACGTCGCAGGGCGCGTCGCTGATTTCTAGATTGGCAACGCTTGGCTTTGCTCTCACAACTGGTGTGGTGACGCCCGAGAGAACGCTCCGGCGAGGAGTTCCATAGGCCTCAGACACCGCGCCCAACTCATCGGAAACAGTTGTGCGGATGAGTTCGGGGTTGGCCAGCAGTGCGGTGAGGTGGGCGATCTCCTCCCGGAGTGCGTCGCGCTCGGTTTCTAGCTCGATTGCGGACATGCGCGTAAGGCGTCGGAGACGAAGCTCAAGAATGTAGTCGGTCTGCTCGACGCTGAGCGAGAACACTTCTTGAAGTCGGGTCCGAGCGGTTTGGACATCGTCAGAGGACCGGATTACTTGGATGACCTCATCGATATCAGTCATGGCGATGAGGAGACCCTCGACCAGGTGCAGTCTCTTCCTCCTCTGGTCGAGCCTGAATATGGAACGTCTTGTGACGACGGCCACGCGGTGATCCAGGAAAACTTCTAGCAACTCTTTGAGCCCAAGCGTCTGGGGCTGCCCGTTCACCAGCGCTACGGAGTTGATCGAAAAGTTCTCTTCGAGCGGGGTAAGCCGGTACAGCTCGGCCAACACTGCTTGGGGGTCAAACCCGCTCTTGAGGCTGATGACCAGCCGCAGGCCGTTGTGGCGGTCGGTGAGATCCGTGACATCGCTAATGCCGGACAGCTTCTTGCTGTTGACGGCATCTTTAATCTTGTCGATGACCCGTTCTGGTCCCACGAGGTAGGGAAGTTCGGTAATGACCAGCCCTGTTTTCCGCGGACCCACATTCTCCACGGCAACCGTCGCTTGCGTTTTGAAGCTTCCGCGACCGGTTTCGTAGGCCTCCTTTATTCCTTCGAGCCCCACGATGGTGCCACCGGTAGGAAGGTCTGGACCCGGGAGGAAACCCATTAGCGACTCCAGAGTCGCGTCAGGGTTGTCGATGAGGTGGCGCAGGGCTTCTACTACTTCGCCGAGATTGTGAGGCGCCATGTTCGTCGCCATACCCACAGCAATTCCGCTCGCGCCATTGACCAGGAGGTGAGGAATTGCGGCTGGCAGAACGCTTGGCTGAAGAAGTTGGTTGTCGTAGTTGGGGACAAAATCGACAACGTCCTCGTCGAGATCCGCCACCATGGCCATGGCCTCGGGACGCAAGCGAGCTTCGGTGTACCGAGCGGCCGCAGGGCCGTCGTCGAGAGATCCGAAGTTGCCGTGACCATCGACCATGGGGATTCTCAAGCTGAAGTTCTGTGCCAAACGGACGAGCGCGTCGTAAATCGCGCTGTCACCGTGCGGGTGGAGCTTTCCCATGACCTCGCCGACTACACGGGCGGATTTAACGTGTCCCTTGTCGGGAGACAGCCCCATCTGAGCCATTTGGTAGATGATGCGTCGCTGGACCGGTTTCAGCCCGTCGCGGGCATCAGGGAGGGCCCTCGAATAGATCACCGAGTAGGCGTACTCCAAGAACGAACCCTGCATCTCGTCGGTCAGTTCGACGTCGACGATGCGTTCAGAGGGCACGGCAGGGGAGGGAGAAGTCGGGGCAGTCATAGGATGGCGCCTATGGTACTGGTTCAGGCGTCGGCGCCTCTGAGGCTTGCCGACGTGCTGGATAGTTGCCACCGCGCGGTTCTCGGTCAGGAGAATCCGTTGGGTCTCGGGCCGGCGCGCAAGGCTGCAGTGCTTGTTGTTGATGGCCTTGGCGCCACAAATCTCCGGGATCGTAAAGGCCACGCTCGCTGGTTGCACAGCGCCTGGTCGGCAAGGAACCTCGTCGCTGATTCGGGTTTCCCCTCAACCACTGCCAGCGCTCTGACTTCTCTCACTACGGGGGTTGGTGCTGGGGCGCACGGGATCGTTGGCTACACGATTCGGGACCCACGCTCTGGGGCGATGATCAATCACTTGAAGGAGTGGGCCCCCCATGTGGACCCGAACACCTGGCAACTGCGACCCACCATCTTCGAGACAGCCGCGGTGCAGGGAGTCCCTTCCCTAGCGCTCGGTGAGGCTCGGTTTGCGGGCTCCGATTTCACTAAAGCGGTCTGGCGGGGCGCCACCTTCCGCGGTGTCAAGACATTGGAAGAGCAGGCTGAAGCCATGCGAGTTTTCTTTGATTCCAACGAGAGAGCCTTGGCCTATCTCTATTGGCCTGCACTCGATC
>JAIOWV010000067.1 GCA_021741945.1 Pontimonas sp. | reverse complement strand
CAGCGCAAAGGGCACGCCGTCTCGGCGGGCCTCTTTGGGCAGTTCTTCAGCACTCAGAAAACGAAAGCTTGCTCCCACCCACGAGGCCACAGTCAACCAGGCAGTAGCGAGGGCGGAAGGTCCTCCCGAGGGTTGTGGCTGAACGGGCTGACTGCGGGGAGTCCTTGTGGCCGGAGCCGCCGCCGGGCGCTTTGCAGGAGTTCCCGCGCGCGCTCGAGAAGACGGACTTTTCTGGGCCATAGCCCTCACGCTACAAGCCTGAAGCCCGAGAAATAGGCAACGAAACACAGTGCCACTCTGTCCACAGCGCCCTCTGGCAAGAACTTATCCACCAATATTGCTAGACAGTAGTGGTATCACTTTGATACCGTTACGCTATGGCTATGACACTGAGACTCGACACCGAACACGACGCAATGGTCGACCGACTGGCTCGTGAACTGAACTGCTCTAAACACCAAGCGGTAGTTACAGCGATTGAGATGGCCGATCAACGCATTGGCGTCCATGACCGCGCGATCAAGCGTGCACAAGAAATTCTCGAAACGCGGGACAAACCACTCATGGAGCGCCTGGCTGACGCATGACCGTCTTTCTTGACCTAGAAGACGCCACCGAACAGCTCCGCTACCTGGGATTCCACGCCCGAGACCTCGGCCTTCTTGAGAGTTGCCTTGCGCGACCGAAGACCAGCCTGTTCGGCGAGGACGCTTACCCAGCTCTGTCGCTGAAAGCCGCGGCGCTGATGCACTCTGTCGTGACCTCACATCCGCTCATCGACGGGAACAAGAGGACGGCCTGGGCGCTCGTGATCACGTTCATGTTGCTGAACGGGTTCGAAATTGTTGCCGAAACCGAAGACGCGTTCGATTTTGTGCTCGCTGTCGCTACCCAGAACCTCGACCTGGAGGGCATCGCCGCATGGATTGACACCCATGCGGTCGCGGTAACCCTGTAGACCCCACCTCGTGCACTCCTAAACTGGCAAGAGGAGGTTCACCATGGACATCACAGGCAAAGTGTTCGTCGTCACCGGAGCAGGCAACGGGATAGGGCGCGAGGTAACACTCAACCTCCTGACGCGCGGAGCATCCGTCGCCGGATTAGACATCAAGCCGGAATGGCTCGAGGAGACGAAGTCTCTCGCGGGCACTCAGGCCAGTCGGTTTGGGGCGTTCTCGATTGACATTACGGACCGCAAAAAGGTGCTCGCCCTTCCCGCGAAGGTCGAGAAGACTCTGGGCGCGCCGGATGGGCTCATCAATGTTGCCGGCATCATCCAGCCCTTCGTCCGAGTGAACGACCTCGACTTTGATTCCATCGATCGGGTCATGAACGTCAATTTTCGCGGGCCTCTCAACCTGATCAAGGCCTTCCTGCCAGGTCTTCTCCAGAAACCAGAAGCCCACTTGGTAAACATCTCATCGATGGGCTCCTACGCTCCTGTCCCCGGGCAGACCGTTTACGGCGCGAGCAAAGCAGCAATCAACCTCTTGAGCGAGGGCCTCCGGTCCGAGCTCATGGGCTCACATGTGCGGGTGACCGTGGTCTATCCAGGTGCGATTGGCACGAATATCGCCGGCAACTCAGGACTCGACATGAGCGGCGCAGGGGACGCTGGTGCCCGCAAGGTCGTGGCACCAGCAGATGCCGGCCGTCAGATTGTCGATGCCATAGTTGCCAACAAGAAGCGCATCACTATCGGCCAAGATGCATCTGCACTGTGGAAAATGAATCATCTCTCCCCCGACCTGGCTGCCGGAATGATCTACAAGGGCATGAAAGACTTACTGCCTTAGGAGGCAACACCATGAAGAAACTCTTTGGGACCTATACCTACACCTGGTGGCAAATGGGAGTGTTCAAGCTCTCGCTCCTTGCCATTGGCATGATCGCCGGTGCCTATTTGGCCAGCTTTGTACTGGAGTCCCTGCTGGTATTCATCGCGATTGCGGTCCTCGCCTCCGGCTACATCATCGGGGCTAGCCTTAGCGGCACTAACAAAAAGTAGTCACCTGCGCTAGGGTTGCTCTATCGGTGGGCAGTTAAATGCTCCCCTGCGTCGTAGAACGCTCCCTCACCACCTAGTGGTTGATAATTTTCTTGCGGCGATCGAATGCATCATTCGATGTCTTCGCCCTGTACCAGGCACATGCCTGGCTCACACACGTGATGGTTTCCATCACTAGAAAGCTTTACAACAATGTCTGTTTCATCATTTGCAACACTTGGTGTTCCCGCCAACATCTGCAACGCCCTTACCCGCATGGGTATTGACGAGCCCTTCCCCATCCAGGTCGACACGTTGCCCGACACCCTTGCTGGCAGGGACGTGCTGGGCCGGGGGAAGACTGGCTCCGGCAAGACCCTCGCCTTTAGTATCCCAATGGTCGCAAGGCTTGCTGGAGAACTCTCCGGTGGACGCCGAAGCCCAGGGCGCCCCCTCGGGCTGGTGCTCGCACCAACCCGTGAACTGGCAACTCAGATCACTAACGTGATGCGCCCCTTGGCCGAAGCTATGAACCTCCGCGTCACCACCATCTTCGGTGGGGTCTCCCAAACCCGTCAGGTTCAGGCGCTGCGCGATGGCGTGGAGATCGTGGTGGCAACCCCTGGTCGTGTCGAAGACCTCATGGGTCAGGGATTCCTGCGCCTCGATGCCATCGAGATCACCGTGCTTGATGAGGCCGACCACATGGCAGACCTTGGTTTCTTGCCAGTAGTCACGCGCATCCTCGCTGCTACGCCAACTGGCGGGCAGCGCTTACTCTTCTCCGCCACCCTCGATAACGGTGTCAACAAGCTTGTTGATCGCTTCCTCAACAACGAGGTGATGCACGCGGTCGATGAGGCCAACTCCCCCGTCGCTCAGATGACCCACCACGTCTTTGAAGCAAGCGACGTGGATGCCAAAAAGAAGCTTGTCTATGCGCTGGCTTCTGGCACCGGGCGACGCATCCTCTTTATGCGTACCAAGCACCACGCCAAGAAACTGGCAAAGGCCCTCACCGATGCAGGAATCCCCGCTGTTGACCTCCACGGAAACCTCTCCCAACCAGCCAGAGACCGCAACCTCGCTGCGTTTAGCGAGGGTGCGGTGAAGGTTCTGGTGGCAACCGATGTCGCTGCCCGTGGCGTCCACGTCGACAACGTCGACCTGGTAATCCACGTTGATCCTCCGATGGAACACAAGGCATACCTGCATCGCTCTGGTCGCACGGCCCGTGCTGGTGCACAAGGCGATGTCATCACCGTGTCCCTGCCCACTCAACGCAAGGACTTGGCGGATCTCCTGAGGAAGGCAGACATTTCGGTCACCCCGCAGAGCGTGAGTGCCACATCACCTCAGGTCCTCGCCCTCATCGGCGAGGTTGCCCCCTATGTGAAGCCTGTCCCGCAAGAACACAAGCAGTATGGCGGTGGCAGTTCCACTGGTCGCAACGCCCAGCGCAAGCGTGCGGCTCGCAGCGGTGACAGCCCGACTGGCGGGAACCGCGGGGCCAAGCCTGGACGAAACCCGCGCCCCGGACAACCAGGCCGTGACCAGGGGTCCAGGCCAGCGAGCGCTGCGCGGCGCCCTCAGCAGCGCTCGCGCTAAGCGAACGACTGCGATTCGGCGCCCTCGGCAGGAATCGAACCTGCGGCCAAAAGATTAGAAGTCTTCTGCTCTATCCGCTGAGCTACGAGGGCTCGGGGCAAAAACCCCGGAAACACAAGTGTACAGCGGGGTTAGCGCTCACCAACAGGCTCTGAGACACCGCATGACGGAATGCGCGGTTTTAGGCCGTATTGTGCAGTTCTGATCGAGGAGCGCTGTTTTCTCATCGCACACAGATCGCACGGCTGGTTTATGCGCCAGGGCCAGCCTTCATTGGCCGGGCAATTCCCGCTTAGCACGTAGCTCGTCAATGTCGAGCAAGTCTTGGGCTCGCCCCGAAGCCTTCTTCATACTGATGAGGTCGTCATAATCGACCACCCACACGGCGATGCCCCCAGCGTCGGCTTTGAGCGCTCGTGAACGCAGCTGATCGTAATCATCAGCGCCAGGGACGTCATTGAGGAAATCAAGAGGACCAGCGTCGGTCTCCATTGTGAAGGACGCGCCGTTTCCTAGCGTGGTCGAGTCAGTCGGGTCGATGCCCAACTTGTCGGCATCGACACCTCGAAGCCGAGCATTCAATTCGGAGAGAGCGGCTGCCAATCGTTCGAGATTTTCTTTGTCGAGTCTGGCCATAAAGTCGATGTCCGCAGTTGCTCGAACGTAACCGTGAGCGATGACCGCCCACGCGCCAATTGTGAGGTAGTCAACGCCATGGCGGTCCAGGGTCTCAAAGATTCGTGCAGGATCAAAGGTCGTCACCTAAGAGCCTTACCCACTAGCTGTGAGGCAAAAGAACACAGCGCGAAAGCCTGCTCAAGCCGGATACCGGCAACCTCAGCGAAATCGCTCTCGTGCTCACTCGTGCTCACCTGATCAGGATACTCCAGGTGCCCATGGGAAACCGTGCGTGAGCCATCGTCTTGAGAACCCTCCACCCTGTCGTTGCGCTCCACCCGTGCCTGACTGTCGCACGCTCATCGCACGACGCGCCACTTCTCCCACACGGGCGTTGAGGTGGCGCCATGCCGCATAGTTCCTACACTGGTTCACATGAAGAGTGACCTTCGCTGGCTGCCAGGGTTCCTGGCCCTCGGGCTGGTGTGGGGATCGTCGTTTCTCTTCATTGACCTCGCATTGTCGAGCTTCAGCCCTGCTGGGGTGGTCTTCATGCGGGGGCTTTTGGGCGCCGCTAGCCTGGCGTTGATTCTGCTCATCCGACGGGACCGGCTCCCCGCCTGGGGTTCTCATTGGGTTCACATCGCCGTGGTTGCGCTCTTGCTGAACGCGATCCCCGGTTTTCTCTTTGCAGTCGGTCAGCAGTGGGTGCCAAGCTCCCTCGCCGGAATCGTGAACGCCACAACACCTCTGATGACGGTTGTGGTGGTTGCCCTCGCGTTTCGAGAGCAAAAGCCCACAGCCAACCAACTCCTTGGACTAGTGATCGGGGTTGCAGGAATAGTTCTGGTGACCAACGTCATCGAACCATTTGACGGGGTGACACTGCTAGGCGTGGGAGTTCTCCTGCTAGCAACCCTGTCCTACGGGGTCGCTATGCCTTACGCGAAGCGCCACGTCACTAACTTGCCTTATAGCCCCTACGCTCTGGCCGCAGCTCAGGTAGGTGTTTCCGCACTGATCACCCTTCCGGGCGCACTCGTTTCGGGGATACTCGTCCAGCCACTGGGCGCGTCAGCGCTGTGGGGCATTCTCGGTCTGGGGGTGCTTGGAACGGGGATTGCGTATGTCTGGAACTACCGAAATATCGAACTCGCGGGAAGCGTCATTGCCTCAAGCGTCACCTACATCACTCCCGTGGTGGCGGTGATACTCGGGGTGCTGTTCCTTCGCGAGACACTCTCCCTCTCCCAGTTGCTTGGCGGCGTATTGGTTGTTGTGTCGGCGCTCCTTGTTCAGGAACGCTGGGTCCCGCTCCGCACGAAATAAGTCGCACGCCCATCGCACAGCTCACCACCTCTCCCCCGCCACCCTCTAAGTAGTGCGATGTGGGGGCGGAAAGTCTTCTGCTCTATCCGCGGGTCCGACTCAACGTCCAACTCACTCTCTGGGGCGGTGTTAGCAACGTAGGGAGCGTTGCCGCGACGACAACAAAAGCCTCTGCCCACCAATAAAGGATCGGATATATAGGCGCGAGTGGCCAGAGTTTTCCAACCGTCTTGTCGTGGTTGCTATCGAGATGCATCCCCCAGAAGATTTGGACCAGCGCAATACCAATGGTCATGGAGCCCCAGTGGGAAATAATCAGCGAGTTCCCGAGAGCTGGACCACCAACGACCAGCGCGGTGACCCACAGTGCTGTTGCGAGAAACAAAAGGTGGCACCAAATGATCGACAAGGTGCCCTCCAGCAACAGAGGGAACATCGGCCACCGACGCTCTTTGATGAGGCCAAAGCCGTGGGCCTGCAGGACTCGCACCAAACCTCTGCTCCAGCGATAGCGCTGGTGCCACCACTGGGACATGGTCTCTGGAACCCTCATGGCAACCAGCGCAGCTGGTTCATAGATGCAGCGATAACCGGCCCGGTGCAGACGCCACGTCAACTCGATATCCTCCGTGGGATGCACGGAAGAAAACCCGCCAAGACCGATGACCACATCCCTGCGCAACACCGAGAGAACGCCGGAGATGGTGTTGATTCTTCCCCATGCCGACTGGCCACGGCGCAGTGCTGAGATGGTGGACGTGAACTCAATGGCTTGAAGTTTGGCCCACAACCCCGAGGCGTTCACAACCCGAGGGTTCCCCGTCACGGCAGCAATGTCGCCGTGCTGGATGAAGTAGGGAACCATGCGGTTTAGCACGTTAGGCGCCGGCGCCGCATCCGCGTCCATAATCAGCACGATCTCACTGGCGGCAGCCTGGAACCCTTCGTTCAGGGACTCTGATTTGCCACGCGGGGCCGGGTGCGAGAGCACCCGGCACCGACTTATTGGTCGCAAACGCCTCCAGTTTCTTCGCTGTGGCGTCCACCGACCCGTCGTCAACAACGATGACCTCGAGTTGGGGCCAATCAATGTCGAGAATCCCCGAGATCGTGTCTGTGATGGTGGTCTCTTCGTCCCGGGCAGGAACAATCACCGTGACCAGTGGCCAACGCTCGCGTGCACGCTCCAAATGCTCCAGGTGGGGAAAGTAACCCTCGGTGACTTCTCTAGATC
>JAIOWV010000066.1 GCA_021741945.1 Pontimonas sp. | reverse complement strand
TCAGCCTCGCTGGTGTCGGCCTCGCCGGCGGCCTATTTGCGGGGGTCTTCGGCGTCGGTGGCGGGCTCATTATGGTCCCACTCCTGTTGTGGTGGGCGAAGCTCGATCAGAAGCGCGCTCACGCGACCTCTCTCTTGGCCATCACCCCGGTCGCGATAATCGGAGGCGTCTCCTATGCAGTTGGAGGGGTCTTCGCCTGGCTACCCGCCATCTTTGTCGCGCTCGGCGGAATCGTTGGCGCCCAGATTGGGGCGTGGTTGCTAAGAAAAATTGCTGTTGGCATTCTCCGCTGGGGATTTATCGCCTTCATCATCGCCTCTGGCGCGATGCTCCTCATTCAATTGCCCGACCGTTCAGCGGTGTTGGAGATCACGGTCACGAGTGGGTCCATCCTGTTAGGCCTGGGCGTGGCCATGGGCATATCAGCAGGCCTCTTCGGCATAGGCGGTGGAGTCATTGTGATTCCCGTGTTGATGCTGTTTTTTGGCCAAAGCGACCTCGTTGCAAAGAGCATCTCTCTGCTGGCGATGGCCCCTGGCGCGATCAGTGGCACCATTTCTCACCTGCGCCACAAGAGCGCAACCCTGCGCGATGGCGCTTGGGTCGCAGCGGGTTCACTCATCACCACACCACTCGGTGCGGTGATTGCGTTCCTCCTGAGCCCCCGGCTCGCGGCGCTGTTATTCGGGCTTCTGATGTTTGTAGTTGCTACGAACCTGATTGCGCGGGCCTGGCGCCAGCGCGGCAAAAACTAAAGCCTGGCAGCAACAATTTCTGCAATCTGGACCGCGTTCAACGCAGCGCCCTTGCGCAAATTGTCATTGCTAATGAACATCGCAAGCCCACGATCATCTGGCACACCCTCATCCTGACGAAGACGACCAACAAAGCTAGGGTCAGCACCGGCAGCTTGGCGCGGCGTTGGCACATCGACCAAAACAACTCCGGGCGCTGTGGCCAGCAACTCGCGGGCCTTCGCGACTGGCAGCGGCCGCTCGAACTCAGCGTTAACCTGCAAAGAATGGCCAGTGAAGACGGGCACTCGAACACACGTTCCGCTCACTAGAAGATCAGGGATCCCCAGAATCTTGCGACTCTCGTTCCGAAGCTTCTTTTCCTCGTCGGTCTCGTTCAAACCGTCATCAACCAAATTGCCGGCAAACGGGATCACATTGAAGGCAATCGGTGCAGGGAACACGGTCGGTGTCCCCACGTCCACTGCCGAACCGTCATGAATGAGCGCCAAGACATCGCCCTCGCGGGCTTTGTCCACCTGGCCAGCCAATTCCTGGCCGCCCTTGAGGCCGGCACCAGAAACCGCTTGATAAGTCGACACCACAAGTCGTCGCAGCCCCGCTGCGTCGTGGAGAACCTTCAGTGCTGGCATCGCCGCCATCGTGGTGCAGTTGGGGTTTGCAATGATTCCCTTGGCTGGAGCCACCGTCTCTTCGGGATTGACCTCAGAAACAACAAGGGGAACCTCGGGGTCCATGCGCCAACCACTCGAGTTATCGATGACGATGACTCCAGCCGCCGCGAAGCGTGGGGCCTGTTCCTTCGACAGAGTTGCGCCGGCCGAGAAGATAGCGATATCCAGTCCTGCGGGATCAGCCGTGGCCACGTCTTCAACGACGACGTCGCGATCACCAAAAGCGAGGCTTGTGCCGGCGCTCCGCGCAGAAGCAAAAAACCTCACGCTATCGAGAGGGAATGCCCGCTCTAGGAGAAGCTCTCTAACGACCTGACCGACTTGACCGGTAGCGCCAACAACACCAACGCTGACCATTAACGTCCCGTCCCCGCATAAACAGTGGCATCGCTATCGCCATCAAGACCGAAGGCAGTGTGAACGGCCTTCACAGCGCCTGAGAGCGTATCTGCGCGCATGATGACAGAAATCCTGATCTCGCTGGTGGAGATCATTTCAATGTTGATTCCCGCATCCGACAGCGCAGTAAACAACTGAGCAGAAACGCCAGCGTTGGTGCGCATCCCTGCGCCCACGACGGAGAGGCGACCAATTTGATCGTCGTAAATCAATGACTCAAAACCGGACTTTTCACGCGCGGCTTCAAGCGCATCCATCGCCTTCTGGCCATCTTCTTTCGGCAAGGTGAAAGAAATGTCCGTGCGACCGCTGTCGGAAACAGAGACGTTCTGGACGATCATGTCGATGTTGGCGCCAGCCCCAGCGACAATCGTGAAGATGCCAGCAGCCTTACCGGGGATGTCCGGGACACCCACAACGGTAATCTTTGCCTCGCTGGTGTCGCCAGCAACTCCGGCAATAATCGGCTCTTCCACGTTCTCTCCCTCGCTGGTGTCAGAAACCCAGGTTCCTGATTCTTCCGTAAATGACGACCTCACGTGCAGGGTCACACCGTGACGCCTGGCAAACTCCACTGCGCGAATGTTGATGACCTTGGCTCCCGCAGCAGCCAATTCGAGCATTTCCTCGTAGCTGACGTGATCAAGCTTGCTAGCCTTCGTGACCACCCGAGGATCGGCACTGAAGACACCGTCAACGTCTGTATAGATTTCACAGACTTCGGCATCCAGCGCCGCGGCCAGTGCCACAGCCGTCGTGTCCGAGCCACCACGCCCCAGCGTGGTGATGTCTTTCGAGTCGTGATTAAAGCCCTGAAAACCAGCAACGATGGCAATGGCGCCCTGATTCAACGCTTCTCGAACCCGGGTCGGTGTCACATCAACAATCCGAGCACGCCCATGCTGGGCATCCGTCATCATGCCGGCCTGACTTCCGGTGAAGGACCTGGCATCAAATCCCAGGTCTCCAATCGCCATGGCGAGCAGTGACATCGAAATGCGCTCACCAGTGGTGAGCAACATGTCCATTTCGCGAGAGGCCGGCGAGCGGCTCACCTGGTTGGCCAAATCAATCAAGTCATCCGTGGTGTCACCCATTGCCGACACGGTCACGACAACGTCGTGGCCGGCTTCCCTAGTCCGCGCAATGCGGGCAGCAACGCGCTTGATGCTCTCTGCATCAGCCACAGAAGAGCCACCAAACTTCTGCACAATCAAGCTCACGCGCTAACTCCAGCCCTCTGATGACCGCGAGGGCGGCCAAATACCCCTGAATTCTAGCGCCCAGTGAACTGTGCTCTGCCCGAGAGGCTAAGAGAACGTGCGGCGACCCTCAAAGGCCCGCCCCAGGGTAACTTCATCGGCGTATTCGAGGTCGCCACCAACTGGCAAGCCACTGGCGAGACGAGTCACCTTAAGTCCCGGCTGGACTAAAAGCCTGCTGAGGTAGGTGGCGGTTGCTTCGCCCTCAAGGTTGGGGTCCGTGGCAATAATCACTTCAGTCACTGACGAATCCGCCAACCGCGTCATGAGAGAA
The DNA here is from genome assembly GCA_021741945.1 of Pontimonas sp. Taxonomy (GTDB): domain Bacteria; phylum Actinomycetota; class Actinomycetes; order Actinomycetales; family Microbacteriaceae; genus Pontimonas. Next base: position 3,833 of record JAIOWV010000066.1, on the reverse strand, counting down.
GAAATGCGCAGATCATCCGGCCCGATGCCATCAATGGGACTAATGGCTCCGCCGAGTACGTGGTAGTAACCCCGGTACTCTCTCGTTCGCTCGATGGCAAGGACATCTTTAGCTTCCTCGACCACACAGATCATCGCGGGATTACGCCTGGCGTCTGAACAAATACCGCAGGTGTCTTGGTCCGAAATCATTCCGCAAATCTGACAGAAACGAACCTTGTCACGAATGGTCGACAAGAGCTCTGACATCTTGGTCGGGTCGTAGTTCTCGTTCTGGACCACAAAGAAGGCCATGCTCTGCGCTGATTTGGGTCCGATGCCTGGTAACTTGCCGAACTCGTCAATCAGATCTTGAACAATCCCCTCGTACACGGCTACTTGTCCTCCGCGCCATCAACAGGGTGCTCAGATATCAGCTGCCCACCCAGCACCTCACGAATTACAGCCTCACCGACCTGGGAAAGCGCCCCTGTTGTCGGGGTGTTGACCTCCGGCTCTTCCTCCGCCGCCTCGTCGGCAGATTCCTCCGAGACGTGCTCAGCCGGTTGTTCCTCGGCGCCGGGGAGAGTGACGGTCGGCCAGGATGCGGTGGTGGCAGCAGCGGTGCTGGTTTCCACCACCGCTGGCGCTTCTTCGGTGACCGTCTCAGCTGCTTCTTCGGCAGCAGACTCCGAGACGAGCTCCTGAACCTTGAACCTCACGCGATGGCCGGACACCGCCAAGATGGCGTCTCTCACCAGTTCCGCATTGACTGGAAGTCCTCGACCCTGTGGCTTCTTCAGGACTTCAGCGCTGGCCAACGAGGGAAACCCAATAGTGACAACGTCATCCGCCAGGGCAACAACCTCGGTGTCAGCGAGCGCGGTCCACACCGCCCGATTTTTCTCACCAACGGCCTCAACAATTTTTCCCCACGACGCCACCATCAATTCAAGGGACAAAGGCTCAGCCGGTGCCGAAGGGGCTGGGTCCGGCGCTGCCGGTGCTGACACGGGGTTCTGAGGAGGGCTCGCGGGTGGTACAGGCTGCTGTAGTGGAAGCTCGGCCACGGTATGGGGCGTTGCTGGGGCACCCATCGACACCAACAAACGGGCCATCAACAACTCGAGGTGAAGCTTGGGAGAGGTGGCGCCAGTCATGGCCATCAAGGCGTCGTTGATGACATCGGCAATTGCCGACAGCCTTGGCCCACCGATACTGCTGGCAATACCTGTCATCTGGTCAATTACCGGTGCACTGGTTCCCGGGAGAAGCGCTGTCGCAGCGCTGCCGGCGGCATCGACCACGATGATGTCTCTGGTGAACTCGAGAAGGTCCTCAGCGAAGCGTCTTGGGTCTTGACCGGAATGAATGACCTTGTCGAGAGCCTGGAAGCTGCCGGGGCCATCGCCAGCGGCGATGGCGGTCATCACTTCGGCCAGGAGCTCGCCGTGGGTGTAACCGAGAAGAGCAACTGCGCGGTCATAAGTCACAGTCGCATCGGGTGAGCCAGCAATCAGTTGGTCGAGGACCGACAGCGTGTCTCGGACGGACCCGCCACCGGCCCGAACAACCAGTGGCAAAACACCCTCCTCAACAGCTACGCCCTCGCTGGAGCACATCTGCTCGACGTAACGGAGGAGTTCAGCTGGGGGGACCAGGCGGAAGGGGTAATGGTGAGTGCGGGACCGAATCGTCCCAATCACCTTGTCGGGTTCGGTCGTCGCAAAGATGAACTTCACGTGTTCCGGCGGCTCTTCAACAATCTTGAGTAGCGCATTGAACCCCTGGGGTGTGACCATGTGGGCTTCATCAAGGATGAAGATCTTGAAGCGGTCCCTGGCAGGGGCGAAGACCGCCCGCTCGCGAAGTTCGCGGGCGTCGTCAACGCCGTTATGGCTGGCTGCATCAATTTCGACGACGTCGAGCGAGCCGCCACCATCCCGCGAAAGCTCAACGCAGCTGGGGCAGACACCGCACGGAGTATCAGTAGGGCCCTGCTCGCAGTTCAGACAGCGGGCCAGGATTCGTGCTGAAGTCGTCTTGCCGCAGCCCCTGGGACCACTGAAGAGATAGGCGTGATTGACCCTGTCTGTAGTCAACGCATGGCGGAGGGGATCAGTCACCTGAGACTGGCCGATGAGTTCGGCAAAAGTCTCTGGACGATACCGGCGATAGAGAGCGTGAACCACACCTGGAGCCTACCGGGCGCCACCGATGACGGGAGCGGACTCCGAAGAAAAGAGAAGACTCCTCGCGCACCCGCCAGAGCCCAGTTACCCTTGCTACGTTTCCGTCCTAGGGGAGTTAGCCAGGTTAGCGCCACGCGAGGAGCCACCCCGAGTTTATCGTTAGGATTAGGAACGCGCTGGTCGACCTAGGTCTCTCATCGCACCGGAGGATTCGCCTAGTGGCCTATGGCGCACGCTTGGAAAGCGTGTTGGGTGAAAGCCCTCGGGGGTTCGAATCCCCCATCCTCCGCTACTGTGATGTCTCACGACATCGTTGATATATGTCTCGCGTCATCGTTGATATTCAAAGCCCTGCTGAGGTGTTGCTTGGCCAACGACCTGCTGGTTTGAGGTGGTCGGGCCAATAGTTCCGGTCGGGGTCGATGAGGTGTTGGCTGAGGACTTCCCCGGTGGTGAGTTCTGTGACGGTGACGGTGGTGTCGTCGATGAGCATCAGGACTCGTTTGCGAGCGTTTTCTTCTCTGACTCCGAGGTGATGCATTTTCCCTGCGCGACGCAGGGTGGCTTTCCCTCGGGAGTCGAGCCGGTCAATCCGGATCCGGTAGTGGGCGGTGTCGCCCAGGTTTTGGGGTGTGGCTTTGATGGTTGCGTGGTAAGCGTGTTCTGGGGTGTGACCGTCGAGAGACCGGTGGGGTCGTTTGGTGTTGTAAGCGTGCTGGAACTCCTGTAACTGGTGTTGCAATTCCGGGAGGGTTTCAGCGGGTGGTCTTGCCGCTAACCATTTCTTTTGCGTCTGATGGAACCGCTCGACTTTGCCTTGGGTTTGGGGGTGCCCGGGGGAACCGTTTTTCTGTCGAACACCCAGTGCTGCGAGGAGGTATTCGAAGCCGTTTCGGCCGCCGGTGAAACGGGAAGTGTAAACACTTCCGTTGTCTGTCAACGTGGACGCTGGCAGGCCGTAGTGGTCAATGTTGTGGCTGAAAGTATCGATCACGATCTCGCCGGTGATGCGGGGGTGGGCGTGCAGGGAGAGCAAGTATCGGGAGTGGTCATCCAGCCAGTTGATGATTTCAACCTCAGTTCCGTCGGCGAGGCGCCAGTGGGTGAAATCTGATTGCCAGGTCTCGTTGGGTTGGTCGGCTTCGAAGCGAATGTAGGAGGACTTGGGGCGTTTCCTGGGTTCTGGAATGACAAGGCCTGATCGTTTCAAGATCCGACTGATCGTTGAGCCAGAGGGCGCCGGCAGTCCTTCTTGGAGGAGTCGGTCTCGGATGGATAGTGGGCCAGCATCGAAACCTTCAGCTTTCAGTTCGCTGCGTAATTCGATGATGCGATCCGTGACGCCAGGGGGCGTCTCATTCTTGTTGGTCTGTGGTGCCCGGGAACGGGGTTCCAGGCCTGCTTCCCCATCTTGTTCGTAACGGGTGACAAGAGTGTGAACCCATTGCCAAGTGACGCCGTATTTTCTGGCGACTTCAGCTTTCGTGAGGCCCTGCTGGACGACGGAGAGAACAATGACACGTGACTTTGACATTCCTCATTCTGGATAGGAACGATGTCGTGACACATCAAAAAACGAACCCCCGAAGGTTTTCAGAACCCGGTTGGGTACTATCAACGATGTAGTGAGACACATATCAACGATGTCGTGAACCTGAACACC
>JAIOWV010000065.1 GCA_021741945.1 Pontimonas sp. | reverse complement strand
GCCCGTCACAAAAAGCTTCATCAGATGTCCTTCGCAATATGCTGTTCCCCAGTCGCGTCCAGCTTACTCAGCGACGGCAGTACCCACGCGGAAAAGGGATGGATTCAGTGAGCGTTAGTAGTAGCACTGAGCGTCCAGACATTGCCATTGTGATGCCGTACTACGACAACCCGCAGATGTGGGCGTATCAGCTTGAGCACTTTCGCACCCTTGACCCAAAGATTGCGCGACGGGTGGAGGTGATTGTTGTCGACGATGCCTCACCACATCATCCAGCAGTCGACGCTATAGGCGGCGATCTTCGTCTAGTGCTTTCAGTTTTTCGAATTGAACGGGACAAGCCCTGGAACCAAGACGCCGCCCGCAACATCGGAGTTCATGAGGCTACGGCCCCGTACGTCTTGCTGACCGACATTGACCACATCGTGCCCGAAGCAACGCTGGAAGGTCTCTTGTCTCTCAAAGATTCATCTCGGGTCTTTTCATTGGGCCGTGGGGCCCACTTCTCAGATGCCAAGGTTGCTCCCCACGTCAACAGCTACTTTTTGTCGAAAGATCTTTACTGGTCAATCGGCGGCTACGATGAGGATTTTTGGGGCTTATACGGGACCGATAAGTTGTTCCGGAATCGTGTGATGAAGCGTCACGACATCGTCCTGAAAAAAGATTTGGTGCTTGAACTGGTCACTCAGGGCTCGATTCCCGACGCGAAGAACAAAGTGTTCTCCAGGAATCCCTCGATACTGCGTCGCGTAGTAGGGCTGGGTTTCCGGTTTCTCAAGTTTCTTCGGGTACTCAAGAGTCCTCGCGTATTGGTCAACCCCTATACCAAGGTGTTTCCCGTCGCTCAAGGACGGTAGTTGTCTGGTTGCTAGGCTTCAGCCGTGGAGATTACGCCTCTCGCCATATCTGGCGCCTATTCGATTGCGAACACCCTTCACCGCGATGATCGCGGCGAGTTTGTCGAGTGGTTCCGAGCGGATCGCCTTCACGACGACACAGGCCTGTCCTTCCACACCGTTCAGGCGAATCTCTCCGTGTCCGAAAAAGGTACAGTCCGCGGCATTCACTATGCGGATGTTCCACCCGGCCAAGCGAAATACGTGATGTGTGTTGCAGGGGCAATTAGAGATTTTGTGATCGACATTAGGGTCGGCTCTCCGACTTTTGGAACCTGGGCTTCCGTCGATCTGGACGCAACCTCACGGAACGCGGTTGTGCTCGACGTTGGACTGGGCCACGCGTTTGTCGCTCTGGAGCCGAACACTGTTGTCACCTATCTGGTCACTGATGTCTATAAGCCCCATGCGGAGCACGCCATCAACCCGCTGGATAGCGATGTGGCGCTTGAGTTCCCGCTGGCCGATTCTGCTCTGCTGTTATCGCCTAAGGACCAAGCTGCCCCCACCCTGGCGCAGGCGTCGCAAGAGGGTAGGCTCCCTGTGTGGCAGGGGAGTTGAGGCGATGAAGGGCATTATTCTCGCGGGCGGTAGCGGAACTCGTCTCTGGCCGATCACCCGGGCGATTTCCAAGCAACTGATGCCGGTCTACGACAAGCCGATGATTTATTACCCGTTGTCGACGCTCATGATGGCCGACATTCGGGACATCCTTATTATTTCCACCCCCGAACACCACAGCCAGTTCGAAGAGCTGCTGGGGGATGGTTCGTCGTTGGGCATTTCGCTGTCTTACGCAGTTCAAGAGAAGCCAGAAGGCCTCGCCCAGGCATTCATTATTGGGGCCGACTTTGTTGGCGACGATTCGGTTGCCTTGGTTCTTGGCGACAACATTTTCCACGGCGCTGGGCTCGGGAAATCTCTGCGCGAGAACCACAGCATTTCTGGCGGTCTGATTTTTGCCACCCATGTGGCCCACCCTGAGGCCTACGGTGTTGTCGAGTTTGACGCCAACATGACAGCTCTGTCCATCGAAGAAAAACCGGCCAAACCCAAGAGCAACTTTGCGGTCCCCGGCCTGTATTTCTACGACTCGAGTGTTGTTGATGTCGCGCGCTCGATTACCCCAAGCGCTCGGGGCGAGCTTGAAATCACCGCGGTGAACGAGCACTACCTGCAGCAGGGTTCGCTGCGGGTTCAGGTTCTCGACCGCGGGGTGGCGTGGTTGGACACCGGGACGTTCGAGTCGATGATGCAGGCCTCGGAGTATGTGCGTGTGATTGAAGAGCGCCAGGGGCTCAAGATCGGTTGCATTGAAGAAATTGCCTGGAGGGCTGGGTGGATCTCCGATGCGCAGCTAGCCGAGCTTGCTGTTCCGCTTCGCAAGAGCGGCTATGGCACTTACTTGGACCGGCTTTTGCAGCGATGAGCTACCTGTCAGAGATCTGGGGCTCCAGAGAGCTACTTCAGAACCTCACCAACAGGGAGGTTCGTGGCAAGTACCGCCGGACTGCACTTGGCCAGCTCTGGTCGCTGGCTAACCCCATCGCGGCGATTTTGATTTACACATTTATCTTTTCTTTCATCTTCCGCCTCCCTGCTCAGGTGGGTGACCCCAGTGGTCTCAACAACTACGCATTGTGGTTGGTGTGCGGGCTGTTGCCCTGGCTGTTCTTTAACCGGGTGTTGACGATTGGCGTCGATTCACTGGTTGCAAACGCCGGTTTGATACAGAAGGTCTATTTCCCGCGCATCGTTCTTCCCTTGTCTCTCGCCAACGCCACAATGTTCACCTGGGTTTTGGAAATGGGCGTTCTCGTTGTGGCACTCTCGCTGCTCGGGGCATTCGTTCTGCCGTGGCTCCCTCTTCTCGCCCTCTTCATGCTCGTGTTTGCACTTTTCTCGGTCGGAGTCGCGATGGTGCTCTCCATCGCCAACGTCTACTTCCGCGACCTGTCCTATCTTCTGACGATTGTGTTGCAGTTCTGGTTCTACCTGACGCCGATTTTGTATCCGGTGGACATGGTTGCTACCCAGTCGGATCGCCTCGGTGGACTCGCGGGAACCTCGGTCACGCTGTTGAACCTCTATCAGCTCAATCCCGTGGAGGGATTCATCGAGATCTTCCGGAACCTGCTGTATGACAACGCGATGCCGGAGCTTTCTCGTATCCTGATTGCGCTTGCATGGGCAATCGGCGCCTTTGGCGCCGGCGTCTGGTTGTATTCGAAAAAAGAGCGACAGATGGCGGAACTACTGTGAGCAACTGGGCGGTCCGAGTCAGTGATGTGAGCAAGAAGTTCAGGCTGTATCACGAGCGCAATCAGACACTGAAGTCTGCGATTCTTCGCGGCAGAACCTCGAAGCACGAGGACTTTTGGGCGCTCCAGAATGTTTCCTTTGACGTGATGGAGGGCCACACGCACGGGTTGATCGGGTCGAACGGTTCTGGCAAGTCGACTCTGCTTAAGTGCCTTGCCAAAATCTACTGGCCCACATCCGGAACCATTGAGTATCGAGGTCGGATGGCCTCACTGCTGGAGGTTGGCTCCGGATTTCACCTTGAGCTCTCGGGCCGAGAGAACATCTACTTGAACGGCTCGATTTTGGGAATGTCGAAGAAAGAAATCGATGGCAAGTTTGACGAGATTGTCGATTTCTCTGGGGTTGAGCAGTTTCTCGACCAACCGGTGAAGAACTACAGCTCCGGCATGTATGTCCGGCTCGGTTTTTCGATTGCGATCAACGTGGACCCCGACATCCTTGTTGTGGACGAGGTCTTGTCCGTGGGCGACGAAGGTTTCCAGCGCAAGAGCTTTGAGAAGTTCCTGGAGTTCAAGAAACGCGGCAAAACCATCATCATGGTGACCCACACAATGCCAGTGGTTGAAGAGATATGTGACACCGTGACGTGGATCGAAAAGGGAACCATGATGGCCACGGGGAAAGCCAAATCGGTCGTGGCTTCCTACAAGAAGAGCCTCGACTAGATATCGCTGACTAAACGCTCAGCGACTCCTTCGGGTGAGTCGTGAGATTCAGGCTCTCGGTGATCGAGGGCACTACTCGGAAGAGCAACAGCCACAACAGGCCTCCGAAAGCAAGCGATCCGATTGCCCACAATAAGGTCGGGCCGAAGAAGTCGGGGAAGAACGGCCACCACCATTCCCTGGGGCTATCAAGGTTGAACCCTTGAATGGTGATTCCCGTTGTGTAGCGGCGAATGTTCGTGTGTAGGGAGATGGCATTCGCGATTGTCAACGCGGCGAGGATGAACCACAGGCGCCCACGATCACTCACGATCGGGCTACCGTCGTTAGTCAGCACAATGGTGCCAAGCAACACCATCATCAGGGGCAACAGGTAGCGCGGTTGCACTTCTTCACCTGCGAGGAAGCCGCCAAGCTGCAGGAGATAGAGCGGCATAACCCAAATTGCGCCGAGCATCGCAATCAGGCCGACAATCTTCTTTTTGTCGGCCGCACGGACCGCCAAGAATGTCACTCCAAGCGCCACGGTCATCGTGCCTGCGAGAACCACCTGGGGTAGTGACGTATCGAGCCAGCCGAGCGAGCCCCAGGGGAAACCACCAAAGATCCCAAGCCACAGGCCTGGGATTGACCACAGGTTGTTCCACAGCAGTGCCCAGTCGAACGCCGAGCCGTCTGCCACCTCGGGTGATGTCGTCCAGGGCAGCGGTTCGTCAATGGAGTCGGAGCGCTGACCGATTCCACGCACCACTCGTGCCAGGTTGGCCGGGTTAGCGATCAGCTGTACAACGACAAGCGCGATGACAATGAAGCCCGGCCAGATTTTCATAAGAAGTTCACGGCCGCGGGTGGGCGAGAGCCACACAGCAACCACTGAAGCCAGGCCCAGGTAGAGAACAGCGTCGATTCGTGCGTTGAGCGTGAGAACTCCCGCTAGAACGAAGACTCCACCAAGCGCCCACGCGCGAGGGCCTCTGGATTCGAGGTAGCCGAGCAACGCAATCCATCCGCTGGCCACTGCGGTGACGGCCCAGGAGCTTGGATTGCTGGAGGGAATGATGAACATCCCCATCGGGACTAGGCCTATGACCCACATCCATACCCAGGTCGTGCGCAACCGCTGAGGAAGTAGGAAGAACAAGGAGATCGCCATGCCGAGGAAGATTGCCAGGTTCACGAATCGCACGGCGAGAGCTGTCGCTTCGATGTTGTCTGTCTTGACCAGGTTCGAAAAGTTGTAGTACCCATCTGGGTAAAGGTTCCTGCCAGGGTTGTTGTGGGCGAAGGGAACATCGGGCCGCGGGTCTGTGCCATCCATGAAGGGCTGACACCCCGCGCTCTGATTGGGGTTGTGGTAGTAGCAGTAGATGCCCTCGCGCAAGGCCTCTGGAATATAGACGCCCTCACCGCCGGGATCCACCTCGCACGTGTCGCCTGCGAAGCTCTGGCACCAAATGCTGGTGAGGTGGTAATCATCATCCGGCGCGCTACCCACGGCGGAAGAGAATGCCCAGCTTCCAAAACTGAGTATGAGCAACACGACCGCAGCGACGGCGGGAATAACGCCTCGCCAGGACCGCGACGAAGTGTCGGTTGTTTCGGCGCTCTGGACTCGGTGTTTAGGCATGTCGCTCAGCTTAGTTTCCTATCCGAAGATTGCCTCTAATTGGGCGAACAGGGCAGAGGGAGAGTAGGTCTTCTCGGCGTGGTCCTTTGCTGCTTGGGCCATGGCGGAGCGAGCGGGAAGATCCATCGCGGCGATCGCGTGAAGCGCTGATGCCCACTCGTCAGCGTAAGCGAGAATTCCGTTTGCGCCGTGGGTGATAACCCGGGAGAACAGAGGGGACGCTGACGCCAGGGTGATTGTTGATGCGGCCGCGGCTTCAAAGTATTTAAGCTCCGACTTGGAGTGCGTGAAGACGCTCTGTTGAAGGGGCACGATGTTGACATCGCACTGGCCAAGAAGTTCCTGCATTGCGAGGAAATCCATGAACGGAAGCGACCGCACCCGACTTCCTAACGCGCGAAGCTCGCTCGGAAGCTCTAAATGACCGACGACTGTGAACGTGGAGTCTGGTGACTCCTGCAGGAAAGAAGCGATTCCATGGCGAGCGACGTCGAAATCGAGTGAGTGTGAGGGGCTTCCGCTGAAGTAGGCGATACGGAGATGCCCTTGTTGTCCCTGATCCGACGATAGTCGGGACGACACTTCGAGCTGGGCGCTGTTGAGCGAGTTCGAAAGGACATGGACAGGGCTGTTGGTGAACTCTGCGATTCGGTCCGCCAGAAAAGAGTGGGTCGTGGTGACCGCATCAGCTCTCGAGAGCGCTTTGCCGATGTTCGTCATGAACGCAGTCCACTGATTGAGCTGCTCGCCTTCTAGCTGGTAGCCAAGGTTGGCGGCAACGAGTGGTGCGAACTCTGGGTTGAACACGAGGTCATCGATGTCGAAATAAATCTTCTTGCCCTGGTGCCGGAATTTTCTGTAGAGACGCTCCAACGGAGCGTCAAAGGGTGTTCGAACGACGACGAGGACGTCTGCAAGTTCACTCAGGTCATCAATGGCGCGGAGATCGCTGAGGAAGAAGTAGCTGGCTGAGTGAGCTGTGCTGTAGCGATTGATTGCCTCGACAGGGTTGAACGCCCGGTACCGAAAAGTGCCAACATCCGGCTTGGGATAAAGAAAAGCGATTCTTTTCGTCCCGGGCTTGAGGAGCGCTAGCCGAGCGGCGAGCGAAAGATTCCAGAGAGGATGATTAGTCATCGGACACCCCTCTCGGCGATTAGAACGCGAACCTTTGCCGCTAGGACGCCTTCTTCAACGAGATCGGTGGCGCTCACCCGGAGCATGGCCGGCCCATCTGCTGGTCGGCGACTTACCAGTGCAGTGACGCTGTGAAGAAAGTTGACTGGCCGAAGGGCCTCCCCGATCAGTCGAAGCGAGAGGCGACCGACTAGCGCGGAATCGTTTCGGAGCATCACCTCAATCTCGCTCAGAACCCAGGCGTATAGCTCTCGGCTGGTGATCGGCTCAGCATGGATTTCGAGAACTCTAGTGTCGCTGGCTCCAGCAGAGCGTGCTGATACAGCGACAGGCGCACCCGCAGCAGGCACGCTCCCGAGAGACAATCCCCTCCAGAGCTCACGGGTGTTCGGTTCTAAGCCATCGGCGCCCAGAAACCATTGGTTCGCTGGTTGTGTCGCGTGGCGAATGGCCGCGGCGCTCGTCCAGGAGGTTGCTGCGAAGACCTCATCGTCGTGGACCTCGTAGCTGGTTGTTTCGCGGTGAGGAGGGGCTGTGACAATGTTGAGCCCTGAGACCTTGCTGGATAGCGACGCTTCTGCTGACTGGCGAACCAGGTCGTTGTTTTCCGCAAGGAGGGAAATGATTCTC
>JAIOWV010000064.1 GCA_021741945.1 Pontimonas sp. | reverse complement strand
AGGTTCATGTCTGGACGATCAACGAGGCGCGCGACATGGAGCGCCTGCTGGATATGGGCGTCGATGGCATCGTCACAGACCGAGCAGATCTTGCCGTGGATATCGTCGCGAAGCGACGAGCACTTCTTTAGCCCTGGCTCACCCGTGATGCGCGGCGAGTGCGGCCCAAGTGGCCGCTCGCTGCCACCAAGAGCCCTGCGAGGGTGAAGGCGACAACCCCCAATTCAAGCGAGCGCCCAAGGAGCGTGGCGGGTGTTTGGTAGGTAGCAAGCGGAACGTCTACCACCATGTAGCCCTCCGTGTAGGTGGGTAAGCGATCGAGCTCAGCACCGGTGGGATCCATAATCGCGCTCGTTCCCACGGTGGAGATGTTGACCACACTTCGCCCTGTTTCGATTGCGCGCATTTTCGCAATCGCCAACTGTTGAACGCTCTGGTCCGTTTGGCCAAAGTCGGCGTTATTGGTGGGGGCGAAGATGATGTCCGCTCCCCCATCCATAATCGACCACAGAATCTCGTCATCGACAATGTCGTAACAGATCGCCACTCCCCCGATTGACCCGGCAACGCTGAAAACCGCATCGCGCTCCCCGAAGGAGTAATCCCGGGGAATCATGTCGAAAAGCGGCGGTGCCAGCGGGTAAAAGAAATCGCGAGCGGGAAGATACTCGGCGAAGGGAACCGGATGAATCTTGTCGTATTGATCTCGAACGACTGACTGCCCTGCCTCCTCGTCAAAATCCCACAGCAAAATGCTGTTGAAGGTTTCATCGCCTGATTTGGTAATGGTCCCAACAATGAGGGGCGCATTCATTTCCCGGGATACTTCGGTGACGACGGCCGCGGCTTCTGGGTAGCGGAGAGGATCAATGTCGGAGGCGTTCTCGGGCCACACCACAACATCCACATCAAGCCCATAGAGCTCTTTCGTGACCAGATAGTGGTCGCGAAGGTTGTCGCCGCGTTCGTACTGGGCGAATAGCCCCGCATCGGCATTGCCCTGCACGGCAAGAACCCGTAGGGAGCCAGACGTCGTTACCGGGTACGCAGGCCACACCAGCAGTGCCACTGCCACGGCCACCCCCAGGCCTGCCCTGGATTCTGGGGCAAGGCGGACTTCGGCCACTAGCGCAACGGCGAGTGCGGCGGCCCAGGCGAGAAGGAAGCTCATGCCACTGGTCCCTACCCACGCGACAAGCGACGCCAAGGGCCCCTCAGATTGACTTTGAGAAATACGCCCCCAGGCGAACCCTCCAAAGGGGAACACTGAGGCCACCGCTTCGCGCAAGGTCCACGCACCGCCCACCAGGGCTGGCACGATGCCAAGTCGCCCTGCCACGGTGTTCCACTGCCTGGATCCGTAGCGCCAAATCAGGGCAATCAGCGCCATCCCGAGGGAAAAGAAGAAAACCTGCGCAAGCGTAAGAGCGATCCAAGGAACCAGGCCCAAGTAGACGGTGAGCCACCAAATCATGATTCCGTAGAAGCTAAAACCCCCGAATGCGCCAATGAGCAAAGCCTTGCCAACGCCAAAACCCCGCAGCGACGCCATCATGAGTGCAGTGCCGAGCAGGGTGAGTGGCCACCAATCGCGGTCAGGGAAACCCAGATCCATGAGCCACCCTGCGAGCACCGCAAGCGTGAGTGCCGCAGGAAGTGGCAGCACAAAGCCGAGAAACGCGCGGTCCTGGCGCTCGATTAGCAGGGCAAATTTCATCAGCACCAGAGCCTAAATCACGCTGCTGAGAGCCACGATGCCGCGGAAAACGCTGGCCCTCGAGCTAGTCGCCGCACGCTGCACGGGTCCTTCGCCACTGGAGGCGATTTGGTCGAGGACATCGATGACTTGTTTGCACCAGCGAACAAAGTCTCCTGCGGTCAGCTCGCCTTCTTCAAGGACATCTTCGAGTCTCTCTCCCGAGGCCCAGCGATAGAGGGGTAGCGCCAGTTGGGCAGAGAGGTCGGTGCCCTCCGGAAGTTGGTGTTCGCGCTCAAGGGCAGCGAGTTTAGAGCGTTGGCGCCTGGTTTCTGCAAAGGCATGGGGGAACTGGCCACCAGGCATGTCCTTGGGGTGGACGGCCGTGTCATCACGGCGTGGTTCATAGACGAGCGTTGCCACGACCGCAACGAGTTCTGGGCCGCTCAGTTCGCTCCACACCTGCCGTCTCAGACACTCCGCAACCAGCAGGTCTCGTTCGCCATAGATACGTCGCAGCGTTTCGCCGTGGGGAGTCAGACTCAGGTCCTCCCCCTGGCCAGTCAAATAGCCGGTCTCGACGAGCACTTCGAGGATTCGGTCGAAGACGACTGAAATCGCCGCTGTTCGGCTCTTGATTTGGCGCCGGATGCGATCCGTTTCACGCTCAAGCTTCCACCACCGCTCAGCCCAGCGCGCGTGTGTTTCGCGATCGGGGCACGCGTGACAGCTGTGCCGCTTCATCACAGCGCGCAAGCGACTGAGGTCTTTTCCAACCTCGCCGCCAGCCTTCTGCGATTTACGTTGTCCGTGTTCCCGCTCCAGATCGCTGAGTTGCCGGCGAATCCCCGCGTATTCGCGGAAATCTCCGAGATGGCACTCGAGGGACTGCGCATAGCCAGCTAGCGACTCTTCGTTCTTGCGCACTGTTCTGGCCAGCTCAACAACATGTCGATCGGCTTGGAACTGGGCAAAGGACGACTCCAGCACTCCCCTGGTCCGCTCAACACCGAACTGGGCAATCAGATTGACGGCCATGTTGTACGTGGGGCTGAAACTTGATTTGAGCGGATAAGAACGCCTGGAGGCCAATGCTGCGACTGCTTCTGGGTTGATGCCTGGCTGCCAAATGATGACGGAGTGGCCTTCGTCGTCGATCCCTCTCCGTCCAGCGCGGCCGGTCAGCTGGGTGTACTCGCCAGCGGTGATCGGGACTCGTGCCTCGCCGTTGAACTTCTCGAGCTTCTCGAGAACGACCGTGCGGGCTGGCATGTTGATGCCAAGCGCGAGCGTCTCTGTGGCAAAGACCACCTTCAGCAATTTACGACGGAAAAGTTCTTCGATGGTTTCTTTGAAAATGGGCAACATTCCCGCGTGGTGGGCGGCAACGCCGCGGACGACACCATCGAGCCAGGCGTGATAGCCCAATACCGCTTTGTCGTCGTCCTCGAGGCGCTGACAGCTCTCCTCCACAAAATCAAGAATCTGGGCCTGTTCCTCATGGCTGGTGAGTTTCACTCCCCCGCGCAAGACCTGTGTCACTGCCTGATCGCAACCAGCCCTCGAAAAGATAAAGAAAATTGCTGGCAGTAAATCATCGCCATCGAGCATTCGGATTACGTCGGACCGATAGACCTTGTGTTTCTTGTCCTCATAGCGCGCATAACGCGGTGCGCCTCTAGTGCGCCCTCGTCCAGTCGAGTGGCGACCCAGCATCTGGGCCATCCCGACAACCTCGGGGTTCACCTCCACGGAGCTCTTCTTCTTCGCAAAGAGCGGCAAGAGCTTGTGGGCAAACATCATGTGTTGGTGCAGCGGCACCGGGCGATCCTCCGAGACGATCACATCGGTGTGCCCACGAACAGTGTGGAGCCAATCGCCGAACTCCTCCGCATTCGAAACCGTAGCGCTCAGGGAGATCAGCTGAACCCAGGAGGGCAAATGAATGATGACTTCTTCCCACACGGCCCCGCGGAAGCGGTCCGCCAGATAGTGGACTTCATCCATGACCACATAACCAAGGTTCTCCAACAGCGAGCTCCCTGCATAGAGCATGTTTCGGAGCACCTCGGTGGTCATGATGACAACTCGCGCTCCCGGGTTGATGCTCGTATCGCCGGTGAGCAGTCCGATTTCTGAATAGCCGTAGCGCTCGACTAGCTCTTGATACTTCTGGTTCGACAGCGCCTTCATGGGGGCCGTGTAGAAGACTTTGACCTGGGGCTGTTGGAGCGCGACGTGAATCGCGAACTCAGCGACGATGGTTTTGCCGGCTCCCGTGGGAGCCGCTACCAAAACACCCTTGCCGGACTCGACGGATTCGCAGGCATAGATTTGGAACGGGTCGAGATCAAAGCTCAGACTGTTGCGAAATTCATCGAGACGGGGAGATTTTCGCCTCGCTGCGGCCGCCCGGTACCGCTCCGCGGGACTGGCCTCAGTCATGGGAACCGGTGTCTGCTCCCCCGAGAAGTTTTGATGCTTTCTTGGCGAGACGCGCGTCGTTGACCGCTGCGATCCCCGCTGCCACGAAATAGAGAATGACCATCGGAATTGCCAGCAAAATCATGGACACCACGTCTGCTGCAGGAGTGGCCAGAGCGGTGAAGAGAGCGATCGTGACAATCGCCCACCGCCATCCCCCAATAATCGCCTTAGCGCTCAACACCCCGATGAAATTCAACAAAACAAGGAAAACCGGCAGCACAAACCCCACACCCACTGCGACCACAAGCTTCAACGCGAAATCCAAATAGACCTTGGCCGTCAGCAGAGTTGAGGACTGCTCTGGGGCGAAGCTAGTGAGCAAAACAACGATGTTGGGCAATACCAGCCAACCGGCTGTTACTCCCGCAAAGAAGAGGGGTACGGAGGCGGCCAAGAATCCCACCGCGTAGCGACGCTCGCGCCTCTTGAGTGCTGGGACAAAGAAAGCCCAGATCTGATACAGCCAGACCGGCGCCGCCATCACAATGCCAAGAACCAGAGCGATGGCAACCTTGGTGTCGAAGGCTTCAGTGACTGAGGTGTAGTTGATATCAGCGTCTCTGTTGGTTTCCCGAGCTAATTGCATGACCGGCTCGCTCAGCGCGGCCCAGACAGGGTCGGCGAGAAACCAGCCTCCAATTGCCGCTGCGACTATCGATACACCGACAACACCCAGACGACGGCGTAGTTCAAGAAGATGATCTCCCAGGGTCATCCTGCCCTCGGGAGATCTCGAACGGCGGCTGGACTCCGCCACGGTTACCGGGTGGGGGCGTCTGGCCCGTCAGAACCCTTGCCATCGGCGCTGGAGTCTTTGGGGTCATCTTCGCCACGAACTTCGGTCTTAAAGATCTTGAGTGATTGGCCGAGGCTCTTCGCTAGACCGGGCAGTTTCGGGGCACCAAAAAGTAGCAAAACGACGACGAGGACAATCAGGCCAGTCCAGCCACCCAGATTTCCAGACACGGTGTCACCTTTCTCTTGATGCGATGCTCACTCTAGCACCGTGGTGCTGATTACCCTCGGGGTTGGTAGGCGTCCAGCGCTTCTTTCGCGAACTCCTTCACAGCGGCCACCGCAGAAGGCGGCGACACTACTGTCACCACTGAGGGGTGGGCCGCAGCAAACCGCGTCAGGGACCCGTAGTGGGCAAAGGGAATCTCGAGTCGCAGTGCACCCTCCCCTGCCGGTTGGGCAAACCCGCGGGGAAGATAATCAGCAATGACCGGCAGCGCTCCCACAGTGGTCTCAATGACTACGGCGATGTCGTCACTTGAGGGCTGGAAGAGCTCTGGAGAAATATCGTCGATGAGTGAATCGTGGTTGCCCTGAGGCTGGTCTGTTGCCTCCACGCTTTCCATGTGATCAACGCGGAACGTGCGCAGCGCTTGCCGGTGGTGGCACCACGCCCTGACATACCAGGCGGCGTCTCTGGATTCCAGGACCAAGGGATCAATCACTCTGGTCCCCGTCTCGCCGGCCTTGTTGTGATAGACGATCGAGACGGAGACTTTGGTGTCGATTGCGTCATTGAGGGCTTGAAGGTGACCCTTGGCCACTGGCTGGGCTATCGCGATTCTGTCGGAATACCCGTGGGAACTTCCCCGCCTAATTTTGGCGAGCACCTCATCGATATCTCCTCGGCCCGAGTAGGCGGGGTGAGCGGCCAAATACTGGAGCCCAGCGATCAACGCAGATGCCTCACGGGCCGTGAATCTGGGTGAGTGATCAATCGCAACGGTGTTCCAGAAAGTAATCAGCCGCTGCTGTTCAAAGAGGTCCCAGTCGATATCGAAGAGATCGAGGTGCGAGTAAGCGAGGTTCTCCCCCGGTATTCCCGCACAGGCGATGAGCTGGACGGCCTGAACGATGTCCTCTTCGCTTCGCTGGAACTGCTTGGCCGCCTCAGAAACGCTCACTTCGCCTTTATCAAGGACATAGGGAACCAGGGCCAGTAGCAGCATCAGGTTGTCGGTTGCTCCAGGACGTGGACTCTTAGCCATGCGCTCTCACCAACGCTTCGAGATTTGCGATGACCCGCTCGCGGAGCTCGGGCGGGTCGAGCACCACAACATCCGAGCCCCACGAAGCCAGCTCATGAGCGAAGACGTCAGCGTCGGTGAAGTGCGCAATCAGAAGTCCGTCGCGACTCTGCGTGCCGGCTCGAGCCCTCAACGCGCTTGCCGCATCGGTACCTGGCTTGACTTGCAGAGAGGCAGTGTTTTTCTCATAGAGCTCGCGCAACTCCTTCAGGGCGCGATCGGCAATCCCCTCCGGCCCCGGGATAGCGGGGGTTGACGCTAGCGCCCTCACACTGGAGACAATCCTGCGCAGCAGGAAGGTTCTTTCCTTTTTGTTGCCAGAATCATGCCCCACGACATGCCAACGACCCTCGTGATTGACGAGTGCCCAGGGAGATATGGTTCTGTCAGCCGCGCTGGTGTCTCCAGGCTTCAGGTAGGAGAAACTCACCTGGATGGACTTATCGATGGCTTCGCGCAGTGTGGCCAAAGCTGGCTCTCGGGTGCTAAGAATCGGGGCAAAACCGAGAAGCGTTTCGTCCACAAGTGCGCCCAGTGACGCGAGCTTGATCTGCGCGGTCTTGGCGTCGCGCGAGAGGCTTCCCTCCCGCCAGACGGCCGCTGCAAGGTTGAGGAGTGCGACGTCTCTCGAGCTAAAGACAACGTCCTCGGGGAGGTCGTAGTCGCCCTTCGGGATCCGATAGAGCGTGCTCTTGTTGTTGCCATCCTCTTCCGGGGGAATTAGGGCCTCCAAGGGTATGCCAAGCTCGCGAAGAGCATCTTTGTCGCGTTCAAAGCGACGTTCAATACTCTCCCGCGCCATACCGGCTTCTGTGTCTTCGCGATAGCCGCGCACGGTTGTCAGAATCTGGTCTTTCGTGAGCCCCTGGCTTGTGGCCATCAACGCAAGAATCAGGTGGAAGAGTCGATCCTCGGGGTTGACAGTGCTGAGAGAGCTGGCCACGCGCTCATCCTAGGGCGCGAGGCGCCAGAGCCGTGTTACTTGCCAATACCCAGAATGTCAAAGACATAGACGAGCGTTGAACCATCCGGCACGCCGGCTGGCGCCTGACCCGCGGGATAACCAAGGCTCGGCGGAACAGAGACGAGAACCTGCGAGCCCACA
>JAIOWV010000063.1 GCA_021741945.1 Pontimonas sp. | reverse complement strand
GCTTCCGGGATCTTCACGATGGTCCAGGGAACGCGGACGTGACTGTGACAACGGGCTAGGGACTTGGGGTGAGTAACGGGGCTTGAACCCGCGACCTCCTGGACCACAACCAGGCGCTCTACCAACTGAGCTATACCCACCAAGGCGCCACCACGTTGTGGTGAAGCGAGACAAGTGTATTACAGGCGGTCGGCCCAGTGTTCCCGGATTGATTCGCTCAAGGTTTTGAGCGCCTGGGTGTCGGGGCCAGGCGCCTCGACGAACACCGCTTGCCTGTAATACGCCAACTCGCGAATGGATTCAATGATGTCGGCCAAGGCCCGGTGGCCGCCGTTCTTCTCGGGTGATTGGAAGTAGGTCTTTGGGAACCAGTGCTTGGCAAGCTCTTTGATGCTGGAGACATCAATGTTCCGGTAGTGGAGGTGTGCGTGGACGGCGGGCAATTCTTTCTGGATGAAAGCGCGGTCCGTGCCAATGGTGTTCCCTGCTAGCGGGGCAAGCCCTGGTTCTGGAACGAACGCAGTGATGTAGTCGAGAATTTTTGCTTCAGCGTCGGGGAGGCTCAGCCCTGAATCCAGTTCGGCCAGAAGACCACTAGAGGTGTGCATATCGCGCACAAAGTCGCCCATCTGCGCAAGGGCGGTGGCGCTTGGCTTGATCACCACCTGAAAGCCTGGATCCACCAGGTTCAGTTCATAATCGGTGATTACTACCGCGACTTCGACGAGTTCGTCGACCTGAGGGTCAAGTCCCGTCATCTCGCAGTCGACCCAGACCAGTCGATTGCTACTCCCGTTTGCCACCCGGTGAGTCTATCCCGAGAGCCGTGCGCGGAGCAGACCCACCAGATAGGCGAGAGAAAACCCAAACCCCACTGCCGCATAGGCGAGGGTGAACCATGTGTAGGCAACGGGGATAAGCAGGGTGATCATGCCAAGCCCCGCAGCAGCAAACAGCATCACCACACTGGCCATTCGCACACCGCCGTCACTGGCGCTCACCGAGACCACCGCCATGTTTCCCGTCAGGGCCACCAAGGTGATTCCAATCATCACCATGGACCACATCAACGGGAGATCGGCCTGAAGGCCAAGGAGTTCGAGAAAGAACGCTGGGAAAACAATCAGCGCGGCTGCGCTGAGGCCAAACACGGCTGCTCCGGTGCGGAGTGTGTATCGCAGTTGAGTCACGAAAAAGAGTCTACGCGTCACGCCAAAAGGTGAAGTGGGGGTCACTCGTTCGATAGGTTTGACGAAAGGGTTTCGTGAGTGGCACGACGATTGCGTCGCGCATTCGGGCAACCATCAGCAGACGTACAGGCCCAGGGCACAGACTGGGGAATCTGATTGCACGGGCACCGCCCAGAAGAGAAGTTGAGAGCGTGAAGACAAGAACCAAAGTCATTGCCGGAATTGTTGCCGTCTTGGTGGTTGGAGGAGCTGGGACAGGTATTGCACTCTCTGCAGCCGCTCCCGAAGAGGCAACAGTCCTCACTGAAGCGGTTCAGGTCCGCGATGTTGACGTCACGGTTGCCGCCTCTGGCACCGTCGACCCCGCGCTCGAATTAGGTCTGCAGTTCCCCGGTGCCGTTAGCGCTCAACTGGCGACGCTCAACGTTGCCGTTGGTGATGTCGTAGCTGAAGGCGATGTTCTTGCCACAATCAAGACCGAGGCGCTCGAGGCCGCAGTCGCAAGTGCTCGCGCTGGCGTTGCCAGTGCCAGGACAGCCGAGCTTCAGGCCCTCCAGGCTGTTGAAGCCGCAGAGCAAGCTGTCGTTGCTGCTCGATTGAACTACGAGAACGTGGCCGATGACTACCCGTCGCTGTCTGGCCAACCCAACAAACACATCGCTCTCGAGAGTGCCATTGCTGGCCAAGCTTCGGCTGCCGCGCAGCTAGGCGCGGCTCAGCAGCAAGTGATCGCCGCCGGCCCTGCAAAGACGTCCGCTCAGGCGCAACTCAACTCCGCTCTTGCTAATCTCGCTGGCGCCACCATGACTGCGCCGGCTGCGGGAACCATTGTGGCAATCGCCTCTGAGGTGGGAGAGCCGATTGGCACCACAACCCTCGGAACGAATGGCACGAGCGGCTTCATCATCCTGGCTGCGCTCGATGAGTTCGTGGTTACTGCCGAGTTCGCAGAAGGCGACGTTGTCGGTATTGCTGTGGGCCAAAAAGTGAGCCTGGAGTTTGACGCTCTTCCCGATGAGTCTCGGGTGGGCGAGGTGACCCACGTGGCACCCTTTGGTGTCGTGGACCCCTCGGGATCCTCACTGACCACCTACGAGGTCACGATTAGTCTTCCTAACCCTCCCGCAGGCCTGCGAGCCGGCATGACGGCTCAGGCCAGTATCACCACCGAGGAGCGCCTTGGGGTGGTGGCCGCCCCCGTTACGGCACTCGTGCCCACTGATGGTGGCTTCATCGTTCGAGTCCAAGCAGAAGATGGCACCATTACCAACGTTGATGTCGAGGTAGGCATCCGCGGCGGCTACTACGTGGAAATCGTCTCAGGGCTCTCCGAGGGCGATCGCGTCGTGACCGGTTCTGACGGCGAACTGCCACCGACCGACACAGGGTTCGGTGGCGGGCCACCCGAAGACGCTGAAGAGAACCCAGATCTCAATTGAGCGATGTAGTTGTTGAACTGACCAATGTTCGCCGGGAGTACCAAACCGGCGAAGTTCCTACTGTCGCGCTTGCTGGGGTGAGCCTCAAGGTTGAACGTGGCGAGTTCGTCGCGATTGTGGGCCCCTCGGGTTCTGGGAAGTCAACGTTGATGAACCTCATTGGGTGTCTTGATCGCCCCAGCGCTGGCACGGTCAAGATTTCCGGGAAAGACATTTCCACTCTGGACGACAACGAGCTAACGGCACTGCGATCGCGTGCGATTGGCTTTGTTTTTCAACAGTTCCAGCTTCTGCCCCTGACCTCCGCGGTAGAAAACGTTGCAGCCCCCCTTCTTTACCAGGGGCTTCGGCCCAGGGAAGCTCACAAGCGCGCAGCGGCGATTCTGACCAGACTGGGCTTGGGCGAACGTCTCAACTTTGATCGCGGTCGTCTTTCAGGAGGTCAGCAACAGCGCGTGGCAATTTCACGCGCCTTGGTAACGAACCCCGACATTGTTCTTGCCGATGAGCCCACTGGTGCTCTCGACACCTCGTCTGGTGCTCAGGTCATGGAAGTCTTTAAAGAGATGAACGCCGAGGGTCGCACCATCGTCTTGATTACCCACGATCTCGATGTTGCTGCTGCCGCGAAGCGCCGCGTGTACATCAGAGACGGGCTTATTGAGCGCGACGAAGCCGATGCGTTAGCGGGCTCACGATGAATCTTTGGCTCACTTTCAGGCTGGCGCTCAGCCGCATCACTGCGGCGAAGGTCCGCTCTGCGCTCACGATGCTCGGCATCATCATTGGTGTTGGCGCTGTTGTCGCCCTCACGGCCGTGGGTCAGGGTGCGCAGCAAGGCATCGACAGCTCACTGGAATCGCTCGGCGCCAACCAAATCACCGTTTCTGCCTCAACGCCCACGGGGCTGGAGGAGAAGGACGCCGCGGCGATCGCAGAGATCGAGGGTGTCTTGAAGACCAGCACCGAGGTGCGCACGGTGGGAAGCATCGCCTACGGCAGCGAATCCATCAGCGCGACCATCATCGGGGTGTCACCAGAGTATGAAAACCTCGGGAATCCAGACCTCGCTATTGGCGCGTTCTTGCCGACGTCACCTGGGTTGCAGAACTCTCGGGTGGTCGTCATGTCAGCACGCGGTGCCGACGAATTGGGTTTCACCAAAGAGTCCATCGGCGACACCGTGCGTGTTGATGGGCTTGCTTTCACCGTGATCGGCGTGTTGGACGACGCCGACGGGTTTGGCTCTGGGGCCAACGTGTACATCACTCAGGGTGCCGCCAGGAGCCTGTTCTCGAAGTCGCCCTATCTCTCAGTAATTCGCATCCAGGCCGAATCCCAGGAGGCTGTCTCGCCGGTGGAATACCGAGTGGAAAGCTTCCTGCGCTACTCCAAGAACGTCCGCAATGACGATGACGCAACATTCATCATCTTCAATCAGGCGGCCCTCCAGGACACAATCCGAACGGTGACCAGCACGTTGGGAATTCTGATCACCGGCATCGCCGGCATTTCGCTTGTCGTTGGTGGCATTGGAATCATGAACATCATGTTGGTCTCGGTCCGCGAGCGCACCCGAGAGATTGGTGTTCGGCGCGCGATCGGTGCGAAACAGTCCCAAATCTTGACCCAGTTCTTGATGGAAGCCGTGGTGCTCTCGACCTTGGGTGGCCTGATTGGTCTCACCATCGGGCAGCTCGCCTCGTACGGCTTCTCGGTCCTTGGTGGGTGGGACTTCTTTATTGACCCAACCACCGTCTTTGTTGCTCTGGGCTTTAGCGCCCTGGTCGGTGTTGTCTTTGGAGTCTGGCCTGCCAGAACAGCAGCCAAGCTCCAGCCTGTCGACGCGCTGCGCTTCGAGTAGCGGTGATCTTCGGTCCCGGGGGCGACGCGGGCCGTAAACCGTGAATACCGTCTAACCGATGATGAGCGTTGGTGAGACAGAAGCCCGCAGTTCGGCTGGGTCTTCCTTCTGGTCGGTCATCGCGTTGAAGAACCTCATATAGGCGCTTTGTAGGTGACGGCGCATCATGTCCTCGGCCTTGGCGGGCTCAGCCGATCGAATCGCCTCGGCGATTGACTTGTGTTCCTTGATGGTGGTGCGCCAATCCCAGTTGTGCCCATACATCCGAAAAAGGTGGAGGTGGCAGTGCGATTGTTCAAACGACTGGATGACAGTTTGGTTCTCGGTGGATTCAAGAATTGCTCGGTGGAACCGGCTGTCGTGCGAGATGAGAGCGTGCTGCAGTGAGTCGCCCTGCGCGTCGAAGTGGGCAAGCTCATCGTCAAGAATGCGCGCGGGGTTGTTGAGCCGATTTGTCGCAGCGGTTCTCGCGGCCCAGGGCTCGATGAGCAACCTGAACTCAAACAGGTCCCTGACACCTTGGAGGTCAAGGACCTCCGTGGTGGCATAACCCTTGTTGGAGGTCGCCACCAGCAGATTGTCCCCCTGGAGCAGGCGGAGCGCTTCCCTCACTGGTGTCGGCGAGACACCAAACTCTCGGGAGAGGTGGTGGATGTTGACTTTCGTTGCCGGGGGAATGGTGTGGTCAAGAATCTTCCGGCGCAAGGCCTCGTAGACCTCGGCTGTGGTGAGGCGACCCGATCCGTTTCCTGCCTGAGCAAGAGGAGGTGTCACTGTGACATCGGTGTCGGTCAGAGACATCGTGTTCGCCCCTTATGTTCGTGGCAGTTTTCCTACCCTGGCAGTCATTCGTTTGTCATGGTAGTTCACTAGTAATCAAATTCGCGGAAGCGAGGGGCGCAGATGAGAGCAGGGCTCAAGGACTAGGCTCTGTTTTCGTCTGATACCCGAGGAGATTCTTTATGTCCCACCACATTCTTCCTGAGAGTCCCGATACCGCGACGCTGATCGCTCGAGTGTGGGATCCCTCCTCCGGTGGCCCCCGCGTGTGCGTGGTGCAGGGGGAGCAGTTGGTCGATATTACGTCAGCGGTGGGGACAGTTTCAGAACTCTGCGATCACCTGGAGAACCTTGGGGCCTATGTCGCCGGGGGAGACCCTCGTTGGTCAATCGACAACGTTGCCGAGAATTCGGTGGCCAGGAATAGTGCTCTGCCACACTTCCTCGCTCCTGTTGACTTACAGGTTGTCAAAGCGTGTGGTGTCACGTTCGTTGGCAGTCTGATTGAGCGAGTCATCGAAGAGAAGTGCGCGGGCGATAGTGCCCGCGCTGAAGTGGTTCGCGCTGAGCTCATGGAGACCCTGGATGGAAGCCTCAAGGGCATCCGGCCTGGCTCGCCACGCGCCCAGGCCGCCAAAGACATTCTTATTGCGCAGGGACTCTGGTCGCCCTACCTTGAGGTCGGTATTGGCCCAGACCCTGAAGTGTTCACCAAGGCCCCCGTGTTGTCCTCAGTGGGCTTCGGTGCTGAGGTCGGAATTCCCACCTTCTCCACGTGGAACAACCCGGAGCCCGAGCTCGTTCTGATTGTGGATTCGAGGGGCAAGGCCGTGGGCGCCACTCTGGGGAACGATGTGAACCTCCGCGACGTGGAAGGTCGAAGCGCCCTTCTGCTCGGGAAAGCCAAAGACAACAATGCCCAGTCGTCTCTGGGGCCCTTTGTCCGGGTCTTTGACGAACACTTCGGTCTGGATGATGCTGCCAAGGAAGATATTCACCTCAGGGTCACGGGCCAGGACGGCTTCACTCTGGAGGGAACGAATTCTGTGAGTGAAATTAGTCGGCCGCTCACGGAACTCATCAGTGCCACCTCCGGAGCCCACCACCAGTATCCAGATGGTTTCGCCCTGTATACGGGCACGCTATTTGCTCCCACGCAAGATCGAGACACTCCGGGGACTGGGTTTACCCACAAGCCCGGCGACGTCGTCGAGATTTACAGCTATCACCTGGGCCGTTTGGTCAACACGACTGGTGTGACCGACCGGTTGCCACACTGGACCTTTGGTATTCGGGAGCTGATGGCCTATCTGCGCAAGGAGCAGAGCTAAGGCTTGGCGACGCGGTGCTTCTCTCCTGAGGAGGGAACCGCCCTGGTTCGTGTCCAAAAATCACGGTTGCGACACAAATACATATCTATTCTCCAAATAGTTGATATTTTTTGCCGAACCCGATTAGGGTGGTGCCAACAATCCCATGCACCAATGGGATCAACCAATCGAGAGGAAACACATGATGTCAAGGCGACGCAACGGTGTGGCATTTGCCGCGCTTGCGATTTCCGCCGGCCTGCTCGTTGCTGGGTGCACCCCTGCAGCTGAGGAAGCCACGACCGAAGCACCCGCAGAATCGACGACCACTGACGGTCCCGACTTCTCGGCTGTTCAGGTTGCACTCGTTCCGGGTGGAGCACACCCTTACTTCCAGCCTTGGATTGCTGGTGGAGAAGCCGCAGTTGCTGAGTTCGGTATCGGCTCTGCAGTCTTCAACGAGACCGGTGAATGGGACCAGACCAAGCACAACGCTGCAATCGACTCGATGGCAGCTCAGGGCTTCAACGCGTTTGGTATCTTCGGCGTTTCCCCCACCGACATCAACACCACCTTCCTGAACCTCAAGGGTCAGGGATTCGCTGTTGGTTCGTTGGCATCTTGTCCTGCTGGTGACGTGAACGAGGCAGACTTCTGCCTCTCGACCGACACCGGTGAAGCTGCTTACCTGGCCACCGTTGCTCTCATCGAGCAGATGGGTGGAGAGGGCGCAATTGTGCACCTCACCGGAAACGCAGTGGACTCCAACACGGTTCGCCGTATTGAGGGTGTCCAGCGCGCAATCGACGAGAC
>JAIOWV010000062.1 GCA_021741945.1 Pontimonas sp. | reverse complement strand
ACCTTGGCCCAGTGGTGGCCCGAATGGCAGGCCGCCCGAGTTTCCTTCGTCGGTGGCTGCTGTGGGCACGGCGCCACCGCGATTGCGCAGCTTCGGGATGTTCTCGAGGCCTAGTGCTTGATGATCCGCACAGGCTCGGTGTCCAAGAGCGGCGTGGCATCCCGACCGCGCAAATCAGGCAGTGAGCTCCGGTAGATCGCAGGGATCACCATCCCGATCAGGGCGAAGATTGAGGCGGCGACAAAGCCGCCGACCGGGCCAAAACCATCCACGGCAAACCCAGCCACCGCGGATCCCAGTGCGGCTCCGGTGAGTTGGCCGGAGCCCATCCAGCCATAGGCCTCAGCGGTGTCAGAAAACTTGACGCTGGAGGAGACGATGGCAAACATCACCGCGAGAGCCGGTGCGATGCCCGCGCCCGCGATGAGCAGGGCGCCGGCAATCCACCAGAACTCGAGAATCAATCCGGCTAACGCGATTCCAACGAAGACTGCGACCATCCGAACGGCTAGCGCCCACGGTCCAATCGGGACGTGACCCAGAGCCAGACCGCCAATGAGGGACCCAATCGCCCAAATCGCCAGCACAAACCCGGCTTCGGGGCCACCGTGTCCAAAGACAGCCACGACGGCGACTTCCACGGCGCCAGCAGCACCGATGAGCAGGAATCCCACCACTGTGGTGAGCAAAACGGCGGGCTTCTTGAGAACAGAGCCCATTTTGGTCTTGCTGACCGGGATTTTGACGCTTCCCAGCTGGGGCCTGAGTAAGAACCACAGGCCGCCCCCGACGAGCAGCACCAGGGCCAACATGATGGCGGCCTCGGTGGACACCGACGTTGCCATGAACACGGTCACCACCGGACCGGCAATCCAAATCAGCTCCTGGGCGGAGGCGTCAATAGAAAACAGGGGAGTGAGTTGTTTGGAGTTCACCATCGTGGGGTAGATGGTGCGTACTGCTGGCTGAATGGGGGGAGTTGCAAGGCCACCAATAAAGCCAACGGCAATATAGAAGCCGATCGGGGCCACCACGTAGGCCACTGCGATCATGCTTGAGGCGGCAACAATAATCGTCACCGTGATGACGCTGCGCATACCAAGACGCCCCATCAACCGGGAGGTGACCGGCCCGGCGATGGCTTGGCCAAGACTTGTGGCTGCCAAAACTAGGCCTGCGAGCCCATAAGAGTTAAACATCTGTTCGATGTGCAGGAGGTACGCCAAAGAGATCATTCCCGAGGGCATTCGAGCCGTGAGCTGTGCCGCAATGATTTGGGCGACACCCGGAGTTCTCAACAGGTTGGCGTATCTTTTCACAACCTCCCTAGCCTACGGGCTCGGTTGTGGTGTCGGTGGTCAATGAAATAGTGCTCTCTAGGGCCGTTAGAACTGTTGCGTTTCCTGTGGAAAACCCCCTGTAGTTATCCACAGGTGTGGATGACACGCCCACAATATGTGGGGTATACAAAATGTCAGCACCGGCATATATAGTGGTCGAGCTGCCAAAGGAAAAGTGTCTTCTAGAACACCGCCGGAGACGTGCACACCATCATTTCGACACATTTTGCGGTCCCCGCGGACCAGAAGTAAGGAGACAACACCGTGACAATCACAGTGGTCAAGCGCGATGGCACGAAAGAGCCCTACGACGCGAACAAGATCAACCTGGCAATCGAGGCTGCAGCAGTGGGGCTGGACGACTCGATCACCTGGGTTACCCAAATCGCAAGTGAGCTCGAGCTGACCCTGTTTGATGGCATCACGACCCAGCAGCTTGACGAAGCAGTCATCCAGGTTGCCCTGCAGAACGTCAAAGATGACCCTGCTTTTGATGTCGTGGCAGCCCGTTTGCTCGTTAAGACCATCTACAAGCGCGTACTCGGTGACTACGAAAGCCCCGAGGAGCTGAAATCCCTCCACGCGAAGCACTTCGCCGAGAACGTGAAGCGCGGTGTTGAGGAGGGCTTGCTCGACGAGCGCCTCGTCCAGATGTTTGATTTTGATCGTCTTGCTGCAGCACTCGAGCCAAGCCGCGATGAGCTGCTCAAGTACATCGGTGTTGTCACCCTCAACAACCGCTACGGCATCAAGGGCCGCAACGGCGACCCCCTCGAGGTGCCCCAGTACTTCTGGATGCGCATCGCTATGGGCCTCTCTTTGAACGAGCAGGACCCCACCACTCAGGCGCTCAAGTTCTACGAGAAGATGTCGAAGCTCGAGTACTTGGCTGCAGGCTCAACCCTGGTCAACGGTGGCACCAGCTACCCCCAGCTCGCCAACTGCTTCGTCATGGAAATGCAGGACGACATCGAGCACATCGCGAAGACCACTCGCGATGTCATGTGGCTGACCAAGGGCACCGGTGGAATTGGTCTTGCTGTGACCAAGCTGCGCGCTCAGGGATCGCCGATTCGCTCGAACAACACCACCTCGACTGGTCCTATCCCCTTCATGCACACCATTGACTCGGTGCTTCGCGCCGTGAGCCGCGGTGGCAAGAAGTTCGGTGCACTGTGCTTCTACATGGAGAACTGGCACATGGACTTCCCCGAGTTCCTTGACCTCCGTCAGAACTCTGGTGACCCCTACCGCCGTACCCGGACCGCCAACACCGCGGTGTGGATCTCTGACGAGTTCATGAAGCGCGTCGAGAACGACGAGCCCTGGTACCTCTTCGACCCACTCGAGGTTGCTGACTTGAACGAGCTCTACGGTGCTGCGTTCTCCACTCGCTACGCCGAGTACGTCGAGATGGCAGAAGCTGGCAAGCTCAACATGTTCAAGAAGATCGGCGCCAGGGAGCAGTTCAAGGCAATCCTGATCTCCCTCCAGGGCACCAGCCACCCGTGGCTGACCTGGAAGGACACGATCAACAACCGTGCCATCAACAACAACTCGGGCACGATTCACCTCTCGAACCTCTGCACCGAGATCTGCTTGCCACAGGATGTCGACAACGTCTCGGTCTGCAACCTGGCCTCCATCAACCTCTCCCAGCACGTGCTGGATGGAGCGATGGACTGGGCAAAGGTTGAGGAGAGCGCGCGCATCGCTGTGCGCCAGCTCGACAACCTGATCGACATCACGCGCTCCAGCGTGAAGGAGGCGGACTACTCGAACGAGCAGAACCGCGCCGTCGGCCTTGGCGTCATGGGCTTCACCGATGTCATCGAGCGTTTTGGCTACAGCTACGAGAGCGAAGAAGCCTACGACCTGATTGACGAAATCATGGAGCACGTCTCCTATGCAGCCATCGATGAGTCGGCGAACCTGGCTCGTGAGCGCGGCTCCTACCCGAACTTCGAGGGTTCACGCTGGTCGCAGGGCTTGGTTCCACTCGACACCATCGACCTGACCGAGGCTGACCGCGGCGTTCCCGTCGAGGTCAACCGCACCACTCGTCTCGACTGGGATGCTCTTCGCGCAAAGGTCAAGGGCGGTATGCGCAACGCAACCCTCATGGCCATCGCACCCACCGCATCGATTGGTCTCGTTGCCGGTACTACCCCTGGTCTTGACCCTCAGTTCTCGCAGATCTTCAGCCGTTCCACGAGCTCAGGTAAGTTCCTCGAGGTCAACCGGAACCTGGTTGAGGCACTGCGCGAGCGTGGCCTCTGGGAGCGCACCCGCGAAGACATCCTTCGCAGCCAGGGTGACATCCAGAGCCTCGACCTGATTCCACAGGACTTGAAGGACATCTTCAAGACCAGCTTCCAACTCTCGCCCTTTGCCTTCCTTGAGGTTGCAGCGCGTGCGCAGAAGTGGATTGACCAGGCGATTAGCCGCAACATGTACCTGGAGACCAGAGACATCGATGACTTGATGTCGATCTACTCCGGAGCGTGGAAGCGTGGCGTGAAGACCACGTACTACCTGCACATGAAGCCACGCCACACTGCCGAGCAGTCGACCGTCAAGGTCAACAAGGCCGAGCAGATCAATGACTCTGACGCCTCAGCTCCTAAGAAGGGCTTTGGCGCAGCAGGGGGTTCAGCCGAACCCGTCGCCGCCGGTAGTGCCCCGGCCCCCAAAAAGGGCTTTGGCTTCTCCGGAGCTAAGGCGGCCGAGTAATGAACACTGAAACCCTCGACGGTTACGTCGTGCCAACAGACCCTATGGACTTGCTGCAGTGCGATAGCTGCCAGTAATCCGTCATCACACAAAAAACGATCTATAGAAAAGGAAAAAACAATGGGAATCCTCGGACAGGGAGTACAAGAAGGTCTGCTGCTTAAGCCTGTGAAGTACAAGTGGGCAATGGACCTCTACGACCAGGCTGTTGCTAACACCTGGTTCCCCAACGAAATTCAGCTGGGCGAAGACATCGCTGACTTCAAGAAGATGACGGACGAAGAGCGTCACGCCATCACCTTCTTGATGAGCTACTTCAACCCCAGCGAGTTGCTGGTCAACAAGGCACTCGCATTCGGTGTCTACCCCTACATCAACGCTCCTGAGGCGCACCTCTACCTCGCCAAGCAGATGTGGGAAGAGGCCAACCACTGCATGAGCTTCGAGTACGTCCTCGAGACGTTCCCGATCGACCGCGAGGCCGCTTACGCCTCTCACGTCGAGGTTCCCTCGATGGCCCGCAAGGAAGACTTCGAGGTCAAGTTCATCCGCCGGATGACCGAAGACACGATTGACATCACGACCACCGAGGGCAAGCAGGACTTCGTGCGCAACCTCGTTGCCTACAACGTCATCCTCGAGGGCATCTGGTTCTACTCGGGCTTCATGGTCGCGCTCAGCTTCCGCCAGCGCAACCTGCTGCGTAACTTCGGTTCGCTCGTGGACTGGATTGTTCGTGACGAGAGCCTGCACCTCAAGTTCGGTATCAACCTGATCCTCACGGTTCTGGAAGAAAACCCCGACCTGCAGACTCCGGAGTTCGCCGCGGAGATTCGCCAGATGATCCTCGACGCTGTCGAGATGGAAGAGGCCTACAACCACGACCTCCTCCCGAATGGCATCCTCGGTCTGAACGCGAACTACATCAACCAGTACGTCAAGTACTTGGCTGACCGTCGCCTTGAAGAACTCGGCTTCGAAACCGAATACAACGTCACCAACCCCGCAAAGTGGATGGCAACCGCCAACGACACTCTGCAGCTGGTGAACTTCTTTGAGTCAACAAACACCTCGTATGAGGTCAACGCAACGTCGACTAAATAAGCGGGTGTTTCACTAAACTCAGCACTAGGTCAGTGGGAGGAGACAGCGACGGAGTCTCCTCCCACTGCCATTGTGTGAGGGTGTGGGGCGTGTGAGGATAGGAATATGAAAACTCCAGCTGGCCAACTCTCGCTCACTCTCAACACGGGGGATGTCATTCCTCAACTGGGCGTTGGCGTATTCAAAGTTGACGACGAAGTCTGCGAGCAGGTTGTCCTAGACGCCCTCGAGGTCGGCTACCGCCACATCGACACCGCGATGATCTATCGCAACGAAGGCGCTGTTGGACGAGCGATTGCCAAGAGCGGCATCCCTCGCGATGAACTCTTTGTCACCACCAAGCTCTGGAACTCAGACCAGGGCAGCGAGACCGCCGCACAGGCCCTGCAGACGAGCCTCGATCTTTTGGGTCTTGATCAGGTTGATCTTTATCTCATTCACTGGCCAGCGCCATTGCGCGACCAGTTCGTGGAAACCTGGTTGGTTCTTGAAGACCTCTACCGCGCTGGCCTCACCAAGGCCATTGGTGTCTCGAACTTCCAGAAGGAACACCTTGAGCGCGTGCTGGAGGCCGGCAGCATTGTTCCCGCTGTGAACCAGGTCGAGCTGCACCCTGCGTTCCAGCAGCGCGAGCTGCGCGCATTCCAGGAGCCGCTCGGTATTCTCACCGAGGCGTGGGGGCCACTGGGCCAAGCAAAGTATGACTTGGCCGAATTGCCAGGCCTTGCCGATATCGCCAAGGCTCACGGCAAGAGCATCGCCCAGGTTGTTCTGCGCTGGCACCTGCAAGAGGGCATCATCATCTTCCCCAAGTCCTCCCAGAAGACTCGTCTCCAGGAGAACCTGGATGTCTTCGACTTCGAACTCACCAGCGATGACATGGCCGCCATCGCAGCGATGGATGCCGATCGTCGGGTGGGTACCCACCCGGATGATGGCAACTGGTAAGTGTCGATGAGTCGCCTCGGCGACGCGGTTAGTCCCTACCTTCGCTCCCATGCAGGCCAGCCCGTTGACTGGTTTCCCTGGGGCGAAGAAGCCTTTGAGGTTGCGCGACAACGTGACGTTCCGGTTCTGATCTCCATTGGCTATCAAACGTGCCACTGGTGTCATGTGATGGCCAGGGAGAGCTTTGCTAACCCTGAGATTGCTGCCCTGATCAATGAGAACCTCGTTGCCATCAAGGTCGACCGGGAAGAACACCCGGACGTTGACGCGCTGTATATGGCACAGGCTGCAGCTTTCACGGAGAACCTCGGCTGGCCGCTCACCATCTTTGCCACCCCCGAGGGGGCGACGTTCTATGCGGCCACCTATTTGCCACCGCTCTTCGCTCACGGTCTGCCCTCCTTCCCCGAAGTAATTGCGGCGGTCTCGAAGGCATGGCAGGAGAAGCGCGAAGAGGTTATTACGAGCTCTCGCTCGCTCGTTGAAGCATTGGCAGCTCACCGCGAGGCATCCGCGGGGACCGGCGCTATCCCGAGCGCTGACCAGCTCTCGGTAATCGTGGATGCCTTCATTGCTCAGGAAGACACAGAGCACGGGGGCTTTGGTGGGGCGCCCAAATTCCCGACCACTCCTGTGGTCAACTTCTTGCTCTCGGAAGCCGCCGCGTCGAACGCGGAAGCAGGCGCGCTGGCCGCGCGACTGCTTGCCACTTACGCGGGCTCACCCCTCCGGGACGCCGTGGAGGGCGGTTTCTTTCGGTATTCCACTATGCGGGACTTCAGCGATCCCCACTACGAGCGCATGCTCTTTGATAATGCGGGGCTGTTGCAGGCTTACTCGCGCATCGGCATGATCGACATCGCCGCTGGCATTGTGAGTTTCTTCCGTAATCAGCTCTTTGTTGGTGGCGCTCTCGGCTCGGCCCAGGACAGCGAGAGCGTTATTGACGGGGTCTCCAGCGAGGGCGGCTATTTCGCCCGTGACGCTAAGGCGCGCGCGCAGTTGGCTCCACCAGCCATCGACGACAAGGTCGTCACCGGCTGGAACGGGCTTGCGCTGGACGGCTTGGCCCTCGCCCACCGGGCGGGGGTTGCCGGTGATCCAGGAACACTCGGGCGCGATATGGCTCACTGGCTCTGGAACAACCATGTCCGCCCGGATGGGTCGCTGGTTCGGGTCTCGCGTGATGGTGTTGCCTCCGCTGCGGTGGCGACGGCGGAGGACTACGGCGGGTTGGCACTCGGTCTGTTGGAGCTGGGGCTTGCCCTGGCGGATCCAGACTTGGTGGCCAAGGGTCGCACGGTTCTTGATCACTATCTAGCCCTTCCACCAGAGGCAACTACGGACCCGCTCGTGTCACAGCACGGGATGAGTGGGACTGGAGACATCTCCGAGGGGGCTAGCCCCTCGGGCGTTGCGCTTCTCGCTCTCG
>JAIOWV010000061.1 GCA_021741945.1 Pontimonas sp. | reverse complement strand
ACCTCGATATACGAAGGGGTTGGGGGAAGCACGTCGACGTGACCACCCGCAGCCGCAACCTGGAAAGGTTCGGTTTCTTCACTGCGTGGCTTGACGTGAATCATCTGACCGGGCTTCACGCGGAAGGAGGGGCGGTCGACCAGTTCACCGTTGACCAAAATGTGGCGGTGGACAACCATCTGACGAGCCTGCGCCATGGTGCGAGCAAACCCGGAGCGCAGAACCAAAGCGTCAAGGCGCATTTCCAGCAGCTCGACCAGGTTCTCACCGGTCAAGCCCTGGCTCTTGCGAGCTTCTTCGAAAACACGACGAAGCTGTGCTTCGCGGATACCGTACTGGGCCCTCAGACGCTGCTTCTCTCGCAGACGGACGGCGTAGTCGCTATCGGTCTTGCGCTTGGTGCGACCGTGCTCGCCAGGAGCATAGGGACGCTTCTCCAAGTACTTAGCTGCCTTCGGGGTAAGGGGAATACCCAGCGCCCGGGACAGTCTGGTCTTACTTCTGGTACGTGAACGAGTTGACACGAAAAATTTCTCCTAGATACGTGGTTGGCGCTGAACGCCTGAGACATAACAAGTGAGGGAATTGGTGGAAGGTTCGCGGCTACAGCGTGCCCTTCGCAGATCAGAAACACGCAGCCGCACGGTTATCTGGTCTGTGACCAGCAATAACGGTAGCACAACTAGCCCTCTGTGCTCGATTGATGGGTGGTCCCATCGAGGATGGCGCGAATCGCGGCCTGCCGCTTCGCGAGTTCGCCCTCAAGTCCCCTGGAACCAGGGTTATAAAACGACGTTCCACGCACCGCATCGGGAGCGTAAGCCTGGGCAACAATTCCGGCATCGTAATCGTGCGGGTACTGGTAGCCCCGGCCATGACCCAGCGCCTGCGCCCCCTGGTAATGGGTGTCACGCAGGTGTGGTGGAACCTCGCCAAGGAGGCCAGCCTTGATGCTCGCCTGCGCATCGTTAATCGCGACATACGCCCGGTTGGACTTCGGGGCGAGGGAGAGATAGATCGTGGCCTCCGCCAGTGGAATGCGCCCTTCAGGCATTCCAATCAAGGCCACTGCCTGAGCTACGTCAACAGCAATCGACAACGCAGTCGGATCCGCCAACCCAATGTCCTCAGAGGCCAGAATGATGAGCCGCCTGGCGATGAAGCGAGGGTCCTCCCCTGCTTCGATCATCCGGGCCAGATAGTGAAGGGCTGCATCCGCATCGCTGCCACGGACCGACTTGATGAAAGCGCTGATCACGTCGTAATGCGCATCACCGTCGCGGTCATAGCGGACCATGGCCCGATCAACGGCCAGACCAACGTGATCAGCGCTGATTCGACGAGACTGATCGGAACCAGACGCGACCATCGCCGCTGCCTCAAGGGAGCCAAGCGCTTTCCTTGCGTCGCCGCCGGAGAGTCTCACCAAAAGCTCGATCGCTTCGGGGTCAACCTCAAATGCACCAGCCAAGCCTTGTGGGTGAACAATTGCCCTGCCAAGGACGTTCTCGATGTCGTGAGGTTCCAAAGAAGCGAGCGTGACAACAATCGAGCGACTCAGTAGCGGCGAAATAACGGAGAACGAGGGATTCTCCGTCGTTGCCGCGACCAAAACGATTACGCCATTCTCGACACCTGGCAGGAGGGCGTCCTGCTGCGCCTTCGAAAACCGGTGAATCTCATCGAGGAAAAGGACGGGCGCCACCCCTGTGGTGTCCCCGACAGTGCGTGCGTGGGCGAGCACATCTCGGACATCCTTAACCCCCGCAGTCACAGCAGAGAGCTCCACGAATTCACGGCCAGACGAGCGGGCAATGACGCTCGCGATAGTGGTCTTTCCCGTTCCCGGTGGGCCCCAGAGAAGGACTGAGCTGGCCGAGCCCCGGTGCGACGGGTCGGCAAGAGCACGCAGAGGGCCTCCGGCAACTAGCGCCCGGTCCTGACCAATGACGTCATCGAGGGTCTGTGGGCGCAGAGCAACTGCGAGGGGCAGTGGCGCTTTCCACAAGCTCTCCTGGGGCATAAGGCCATGCTAGTCGGGGCCATCCTGCAGGCCATCTAGGATGGGGATGTTAACAACAATCCGTCCGAGGGAGTCCCGGTGGCCACTGATAATCGTGCGAAGCGCGAACAACTTCGCGTCTTCCAAGCCCGACAGGTCTTCCAGGCTTCCAAAAAGAACAGGTTGCGGAAAGACCACTGGGTTTCGATTGGAGCCGCCTTCGGCGCGGTAACCCTGGCAGCGCTCGCGCTGGTCGGCTATGTCACCTTCGGCCCTGGCGCGCCAGCAAAGGCGCCCGATATCGCCATTAGCGAGAACCGCGAGTGGACGGGCGAGATCATGTTCGGCGAGGTTGAGGTAGGCATCGTCCTTGATGGCGTTAACGCTCCTCAAGCAACCGCGAACTTCGTAGACCTAGCCACCAAGGGTTTCTACAACGGTGTGAGCTGTCACAGCGTGAGTGTTGAGGTCGTTTTCGTGATGCAGTGCGGGGACCCGACTGGGACGGGGACTGGAGGCCCTGAATATCGCTTTGGACCAGTCGAAAACGCGCCCCTTGACCAGATCTACCCTGCTGGCACCATCGCCATGTCTCGGATTGGGAATAATGCCGAGAGCCAGGGTAGCCAGTTCTTTATCGTCTACGAGGACAGCACTATTCCCAACGATGAGGCCGGTGGTTACACCGTTCTTGGTCGCATAACTTCGGGTCTAGATGAGTTCGTCGAGACCTTCGCTACACCGGGGACCGTCGATGAGGTTCCCAATGGCGCACCCGTAGTGGCTCCTGATATCAGAAGCATCACAATCCGGTAAGTCTTTGTAATAAGGCCTCTTCGCCCCCAGGCGTTGGAGTAGGCTAATCGCCGGCTAGTCCCCCACCCGCATAGAGGAGCCATGGCAACAAGCGCTGACGCTTTTGGTCGTGTTGACGACGACGGCACTGTCTCTGTTCGTGAAGGCGAATCGTGGCGTGCCGTAGGAAGCTTCCCGGATGGCAGCGCTGAAGAAGCCCTCTCCTACTTCGCTCGGAAATTCGAGGATCTCGAGGCGACTGTTTCCCTTGCAGAACAGCGGGTCAAGGCTGGCGCCCCCGTCCGCGACATCATCAAGCAACTCGACCGGCTTGACAAGGACTTGGTGGAACCTGCCGCCGTGGGCGACATCGTCTCTCTTCGCGAGCGCGTCGGGGCCCTGCGCGACAAGCTCCCTGCGCTTGAAGCGGAGCAAGATGAGGCCAGCCAGACAGCGATCGCCGAGGCGCTCGCTCACCGAGAGAAGATTGTCGCCGACATGGAGGCAATCGCGGCCCAAGACCCCAGCAAGATCCGCTGGAAGCAAGCCACCACGACGATGACTCAACTCTTTGAGGCGTGGCAGGCCCACCAACAGACTGGCCCACGTGTTCCCAAGAAGGCGGCAGATGAACTGTGGGCACGGTTCCGAAGTGCCCGAAACGCTCTGGAAAAGGCGCGCCGCGCCTACTTCCAGGATTTGGACAAGACATCCAAAGAGGCAAAGACCATCAAGAAGGACCTTATTACGGCGGCAGAAGCCCTAGTCGAGAAGGGTGCCGCTGGCATTCCCACCTACCGAAACCTCCTCGCTAAGTGGAAAGAGGCACCCAGGGCCTCAAAGTCCGTTGAGGATGGCCTGTGGGCGCAGTTCAAGAAGGCAGGCGACGCTCTGTACGGAGCAAAGGCTGAGGAAGACAAGCGCGACGACGAGATAAACGCAGTCAATGCGGAGAGCAAGAGAGCTCTTCTCGCCGAGTTCGCCGACATTGTGACCCTCACTGATCGTGACCAGGCATCCCAGCGTCTTCGCACGTTTCACACCCGCTTCCAGGCGTTGGGCCCGGTCCCCAAGAAGGACCTGCGCGCGATTGACGACCAGGTCAAGAAGCTCGATGCCCACGTCAAGTCACTTGAGCAAGAGTTCTGGACCAAGAACGATCCCGAGAAGAAGGCTCGTAGCGAGTCCATGACGGGCCAGCTCACTGCGGCGATCTCGGAGCTCGAATCGAAGATTCAGGCTTCAAGCGGTGCCGAAAAGGCTGATCTGGAGTCCGAGCTCGCCACCAAAAAGGCCTGGCTGGCTGTTCTCAACTAGTCGCACTTTCCACAACTTCCTCACTGCCCCGGCCTCAGCTCGGCACAACGGTCATGCTGTGGGGATGACCGTGGCGTACCCCTCTCACTCAGCCCTCCGTGCTGGAACAGCTGTGCGAGTGGGATCGATTGTGTGGCCACGGCCCTATTTCCCCACGGTTCATGAACGGGCCAGCCTCGTTGCCGGGCTGATTCCTGCCTGGGCTATCGCCACGGGCCGCACCGCTGGATGGGTATGGACAGGGATGGGGCTTCCCGAACCATGGAGCGTATTGAGGCCCGCTCAACCCGCGCCCTCACCGCTGGAGCGAATGGAGTGGGGTGCAAGGACCCTGAATCCAGCTCAGCACCAGATTGAAGTTTTCGGCGGACTAACCCTTGTTTCGCCGGAGACAGCGGCTATCGAGATCCTGCTACGAGATGGCTGCCCTGATAGTGCAGCCACACAGGTCGCAATGCTGAGCACCTTGCCAACAAACCATCTGCGGCGACGCGCCTTAGAGCGGCGGGTGACCCTCGCCCAGCGAAGGCGACTCGAGACGATACTTGTGGCTGTCGATGACGTGCGCCGACGCTATCCCGACATCACCCGATAAACGTCGTACACCGCATCGATTCGGCGCACCGCGTTGAGAACACGGTCCAGATGCGTCACGTCACCCATCTCGAAGACAAAGCGAGAGAGGGCCAAGTGATTATCTGAGGTATTCACGGTTGCGGAGAGAATGTTGACGTGGTGCTCAGAGAGAACTCGAGTCACATCAGAGAGGAGACCGGGACGGTCAAGGGCCTCAATTTGAATGTGGACGAGGAATACGCTGCCCTTGGTTGGCGCCCACTCGACCTCAATCATTCGATCGGGGCTGCCTTGTAATGAACCAATGTTTGTGCAGTCGGCCCGGTGAACAGAGACGCCTGTTCCCCTGGTCACAAAGCCAACGATTGTGTCGCCGGGGACAGGCGTACAGCACCTAGCAAGCTTCACCAGGATGTCGGGCGCACCCCGAACGAGGACCCCGGATTGGCTTACCCGTGTGGGAATCTTTCCTCGTGCTGGCCCTGCGAAGACATCATCATCAGCGTCCTGATCCGAGTGGACGACTCCCACGACTTTTTCGATTACCGACTGGGTGGAAATGTGCCCTTCTCCCACCGCTGCGTAGAGCTCTTCGACATCCCGGAACTTGAGCGCGGCAGCAACGCTGGCCACTGACTCCTGATTCATTAGCTTCTGTAGAGGAAGGTTTTGCTTCCGCATCGCACGGGCGATCGCGTCTTTGCCCTGCTCAATCGCTTCCTCGCGCCGCTCCTTCGTAAACCACTGTCGAATCTTGCTCCTAGCGCGCTGGCTGGTGACGAAGTTCATCCAGTCTTGGCTGGGTGCCGCATCCGGGCTCTTTGACGTGAAAATTTCAACGGAGTCACCGCTGGAGAGCGGGGTGTCCAGCGGGACTAGACGTTGGTTGACTTTGGCGCCCATCGTGCGGTGTCCCACCTCGGTGTGGACGGCATAGGCGAAGTCCACAGGTGTGGCGCCTGCGGGCAGACCGATTACTTTGCCTTGGGGCGTGAAGACATAGACCTCTTTGGCGCCAATCTCGTATCGCAGAGTCTCGAGGAACTCTGTAGGGTCTGTTGTTTCTGCCTGCCAGTCAGAGAGGTGTGCGAGCCAGGCCATGTCGGTCTCGTGGGCAAAGGCATCCTTGTCTTTGCCACCAGCCGTCCGTTCCTTGTATTTCCAGTGCGCCGCAACACCAAACTCAGCTCGCTGGTGCATGTCAAGGGTTCGTATCTGAATTTCAACCGGACGCCCCTCCGGGCCAAAGACCGTGGTGTGCAGCGACTGATAAAGGTTGAACTTTGGCGTCGCGATGTAGTCCTTGAATCGCCCAGGCATGGGGTTCCACCTCGCGTGAACCGCGCCCAGTGCCGCGTAACAGTCTCTAATCGAAGAGACGAGGATTCGAATACCAGTCAAGTCGTGAATGTCGTTGAAGTCCCGACCCCGACTCACCATCTTCTGGTAGATGGAATAGAACTGTTTGGGTCGACCACTCACCTCGGCCTTAATCTTGGCTTGGCGAAGATCCTCGTTTACCGCGTCAATCACCCGCTCGACATACGCATCACGCTCAGGCGAGCGGTTCTTAACCAGCGACTCGAGCTCGACGTAAATTTTGGGATGCAAAACAGCAAAAGAGAGGTCCTCGAGTTCCCATTTCACGCTCTGAATTCCGAGACGATGAGCCAAGGGGGCATAGATGTCGAGGGTTTCCTGTGCCTTCTTCGCCGCCGACTCGGGGTTAACGAACCCCCACGTCCTTGCGTTGTGCAGACGATCGGCAAGTTTCACCAGAAGGACGCGGATGTCCTTGGACATCGCCACAATCATCTTTCGAACTGTCTCGGCCTGAGCGTGGTCGCCGTATTTGACCTTGTCGAGCTTTGTCACGCCATCGACAAGCATGGCGACTTCCTCGCCAAAGTCCTTGCGAAGCTGGTCTAACGAGTAGTCCGTGTCCTCGACGGTGTCATGAAGCAAAGCTGCCGCAATGGTAACGGGGCCAATACCCAAGTCCGCGAGAATCTGCGACACAGCAAGAGGGTGGGTGATGTAGGGCTCACCGCTCTGTCGCGTCTGACCTTCGTGGAACTTCTCCGCCACCCGGTACGCGCGCTCGATAAGCCCGGAGTCGGCCTTGGGGTGGTTTTTCTTGACAGTGCGGATCAGGGCGTCAAGACCCTGTGAGGAAGAAGACTTCGAGAACAGCCGGGGCAACAGCGAGCGCAGTGTTGAGGGCGCGGGAGTCTGGAGTTCAGTCACCGGGCACCCCCTCTCGTCGCAAGACCAGTCTACGAGGAGAGACCGTGAAGCGGGTGAGGCTTAGCGAACCGCGCCGGTTGCGGGCCTCGGGGCCTTCACCTTGGTCCCCTGTTTCTGATGCTCCGGTTCGTTCTCACGAAGGTGCACATACAGCGGGGCTGCGATAAAAACACTGGAATAGGTTCCAGCAATCATTCCGACAAACAGAGCGATGGCGATGTCACGCAGGGTTCCAGCGCCCAGGAGCAAGGAACCGATGAAGAGAATTGAGCCCACCGGCAACACGGCAACAACTGAGGTGTTGATCGATCGAACCAGGGTCTGGTTGACCGCAAGGTTCACCGACTCCGCAAACGTCCGCCGGCTCTCTTCCCCGTCCTGCTGTGTGTTCTCACGAACCTTGTCGAAGACAACCACAGTGTCGTAGAGCGAATACCCGAGAATCGTGAGCAAACCAATCACCGCAGCCGGTGTGATTTCAAAACCCAACACCCCGTAGATGCCTGCCGTGATAACCAGATCGTGGGCAAGAGCGACAAGGGCCGCCACCGACATCTTCCACGTTCTGAAGTAGAACGCCATCACAATGGACACCAACACGAGGAACTCCGCGAGGCCGATGAGGGCCTGACGCGTAATGTCTTGTCCCCAGGTGGCCCCAACGAAGGACGCGGTGACCTGATCGACGGG
>JAIOWV010000060.1 GCA_021741945.1 Pontimonas sp. | reverse complement strand
CGATGACAACCCTCGGCACAAAGCCGAGCGCCGTCTCGGGAGTGATGTTCATCTCACGAAGGTCAGATATGCGAATCATGGCGGTTACATCGTACCCGGAGGGTTCTTGAAAGAACCGTGGCGCTCTGGCCTTAGGCTATGTGGAATGAGCGACTACAGCGAACTTTCACCCTCCCAGATCTTCCTTGAGGCCTTCCGCCGCCACGGTGCGGGAATCTCGGTGGTGACAGCACTCAAAAAAGACGGGTCCCCCACCGGCTTCACCGCCACATCACTGGCCTCCCTCTCAGCAGCACCCCCGCTGGCGACCTTCAACATGTCGCAGACAGCCAGTTCCTGGGCGTCCATGAAGGCTAATCAATCCGTCATCATTCACATGCTCAGCACCGATAACCTCGACCTTGCCCACACCATGGCAGGAGAGGCAAGCGAGCGTTTTGCCGGTGACCATTGGGCACCAGGCCCCGAGGGTCTCCCCCTTCTCAAGGGCGTCTCGGCCTGGCTCCACGCGAAGATTGTCGACACCATGGAGGTGGAATTCAGCGCGACAGTCGCCGTGCGAATTCTTGGTGGCAACGTCGGCCCCGGCGGCGACGCGCTGGTCTACCAGGGCAAGGACTACCGTCGGGCTGCCTCGATCGGCTAAACGATTGAAGCCTGTTCTAGGCGCTGAGACACTCAGAGCCAAGCAAGCTTTTCACTTCACCGATGAGGTCAATACTCACCGTGACTCTTCGCGGAAGCTCAAAGACACGGGCAACCCCAGACTTCACGAGTCGAAGGCGGACGGCCGCATGTCCTTCGTGCCGCTCCAGAGCCTGATCTAGCGCGGTCAAGACGGAAACCGTGGCGAATTTCTCTGGCACGGTGAGCGTCAATGGTTCATCGGAAGAGTCGGCGCTGATGGTCAGCGGAATCAATTCCACGGCGTGAAGACCAATGCCCTCATCGCGCTTAGAAATCCGTCCACGAAGTGCAACCACACTGTCGGGCACCAAGTCTGATTGGTAGTTCTGGTAGGTCTTGCCCAGGAACATGACGGCAATTTCACCACCAAAATCTTCAATGGTTACCTGCGCGTAGGGATTGCCGTTGGAGCGGGCTACACGATGGTTGACACCGGTGATAAGTCCTGCAATGGTCAGGACCTCGCCATCGTCCTTATCTGAGGACAAGAGTTCGGCGATCGACAAGTCAGCCTCGCGGGCAAGCGGTATCTCGAGACCTGCCAGCGGGTGGTCAGACACATAAAGGCCCAACATTTCGCGCTCCAAGCTAAGGAGCTCTTTCCTTGGCCACTCGGGCCGCTCGGGAACTAGCTGGGCGCTTTGCTCGCCGGCGTCCTCCATAAGGCTGTCAAAGTCAAAACCGACGTCACCGTGCTCTTCTGCTTTCTTGTTGCGAATCGCGCCCTCAACGACTGACTCGTGGATGTCGTAGAGCGCGCGCCTTGAGTCTCCAAGTTGGTCGAAGGCGCCTCCCTTGATCAGCGATTCCACGGTGCGCTTGTTGAGGACAGTGGAGGGAACCTTTTTGACGAAGTCGTGAAACCCCACAAAGGCGCCTTGCGACTCCCGGGCGGCGCGAATTGCGTCCACCACACCAACGCCGACGTTGCGGATGGCGGCAAGCCCGAAGCGGATGTCTTCGCCCACAGCCGCAAAGGTGGCAAAGGACTCATTCACATCCGGAGGCAAAACATTGATGCCCATGCGTCGACACTCGTTGAGATAGATCGCGGACTTGTCCTTCTGGTCACTCACGCTGGTGAGCAAAGCCGCCATGTATTCAG
Source organism: Pontimonas sp. (assembly GCA_021741945.1). Taxonomy (GTDB): domain Bacteria; phylum Actinomycetota; class Actinomycetes; order Actinomycetales; family Microbacteriaceae; genus Pontimonas. Next base: position 5,837 of record JAIOWV010000060.1, on the reverse strand, counting down.
CCGGGTAGTGAGCCTTCAGGAATGCCGTCCAGTAGGAAATCATCCCGTACGCAGCAGAGTGGGCCTTGTTGAAGGCGTAATCGGAGAAGGGAACCAACACCTCCCAGAGAGTGCTCACCGCATCGTCAGAGAAACCGTTGCCGTTCATTCCCGCCCGGAACGCTTCGAACTGGATGTCGAGCTCTTCCTTTTTCTTCTTACCCATTGCGCGACGGAGGAGGTCAGCCTGGGCGAGTGTGTAACCAGCGAGCTTTTGGGCAATCTCCATTACCTGCTCTTGATACACAATCAAGCCATAGGTGGTCCCCAGAATTTGCTCCAAAGCTTCGGCCAGTTCGGGGTGCAGCGGCGTGATTTTCTGGGCGCCGTTCTTCCGCAACGCATAGTTGGTGTGGGAGTCAGCGCCCATCGGGCCTGGTCGATACAGCGCAAGCACGGCAGAGATGTCCTCAAAACTGTCCGGCTTCAGCAACCGCAGCAGGCTGCGCATGGGCCCACCATCGAGCTGAAAGACACCGAGGGTGTCGCCTCTAGCTAACAGTTTGTAGGCCTCCGGGTCATCAAGGGTGAGCTCCTCGAGGATGGGCCGCTCACCCCTGTTCGCTTCGATGTTGTCCAGCGCGTCATCGATGATGGTGAGGTTGCGTAGGGACAAGAAGTCCATCTTGACCAAACCGAGTGCTTCAGCCGCGGGGAAGTCAAACTGGGTGACAACCTGCCCATCCTGCTCACGTTTCATGATGGGGACTATGTCGATCAGCGGCTCGCTGGACATGATGACCCCAGCTGCGTGAACACCCCACTGACGCTTCAGGTTCTCAAGCCCTTGGGCGCGCTCGAAGACAATCTGGGCGTCCCGGTCACTCTCGAGGACAGCTCGGAAGTCCGCGGCCTCCTTATAGCGCTCGTGGGACTTGTCGGTGATGCCAGAGAGCACCATCTCCTTGCCCATCACGCCGGGGGGCATCAGTTTCGTAAGCTTCTCCCCCATTCCGTAGGGGTATCCCAGAACGCGCGCGGCGTCCTTCAGGGCTTGCTTGGCCTTGATTGTGCCAAAGGTCACAATCTGAGCAACCCGCTCATCGCCGTATTTCTCCGTGACGTAGCGAATCACTTCGCCACGTCGACGCTCATCAAAGTCGACGTCGAAGTCGGGCATTGAGACGCGTTCAGGGTTCAAGAACCGCTCGAAAATTAGGCCGTGCTCGAGCGGGTCGAGTTCGGTGATGCGCATAGCGAACGCAGCCATCGAGCCCGCACCAGATCCACGACCCGGGCCCACCCGGATGCCATTGTTCTTGGCCCAGTTAATGAAGTCGGCCACCACAAGGAAGTAGCTAGCGAAGCCCATCTGGATGATGACTCCGATTTCGTAATCGGCCTGAGCCTTGACCCGGTCAGGAATTCCCTTCGGGTACCGAACGGCGAGCCCCCTGTGGACTTCTTTCTCGAAAAAGCTTGCTTCGGTTTCACCTTCGGGAACGGGGAAACGCGGCATGTAGTTGGCGCTCTCGTCAAAGCTGACCGAGGCGCGCTGGGCGATCAACAGGGTGTTGTCGCTGGCCTCAGGGAACTCCGCGAAAAGCTGGCGCATTTGCGCTGGCGTCTTCAAATAGAACTCGTCAGAGTCAAATTTGAACCGCTTGGGGTCATCCAGGGTCGAGCCCGACTGCACACACAGCAGAGCCGCGTGGGCGTCTGCGTCGGCGGCAGTTGTGTAGTGGAGGTCGTTTGTTGCGACCAACGGCAGACCCAACTCCTTGGAGAGCTTCAGCAAGTCCCCGATGACTCGTTTCTCGAGGCCCAGCCCGTGATCCATGATTTCGACGAAATAGTTATCTGCCCCAAAAATGCCGCGGAACTCGGCTGCTGCCTTAACCGCCTCGTCGTACTGGCCAAGTCGCAACCTGGTCTGGACTTCGCCGCTGGGACACCCGGTGGTGGCAATGACACCAGCGCTGTAGCGGGAGAGCAGATCCCGATCCATTCTTGGTTTGAAGTAGTACCCCTCCAAGGAGGCAAGAGAGGACATCCGGAAGAGGTTGTGCATACCCTCGGTGCTCTCCGAGAGCAGAGTGATGTGCGTGTAACTGCCGGCTCCGGAGACATCGTCTTCCCCGCCGCCGCCCCACTGGACGCGGGTTTTGTCACTTCGGTGCGTTCCAGGCGTCAAATATGCCTCGATACCAATAATCGGGTTGACGCCTGCGGCTGTCGCCTGGCGCCAAAACTCATAGGCACCAAACATCACGCCGTGGTCGGTGATGGCAACGCCAGGCATTTCTAGGCGGGCGACCTCGTCAATGAGGGCTGAGATCTTTGCGGCACCATCGAGCATCGAGTACTCGGTGTGGACGTGGAGATGTGCGAAAGAGTCGCCAGCGGAACTCACCAACACCTCCTCGTATGCCTTGAACCTCTAGCGTAAACCGCGCCAGGGTTAGCCCAGAACGCCCGTGCGGGCGCCTTAGGCTCGCAGTCGATCCAGCGCGGTCTGCAGGTCCTCAGGGTATGTGCTGACGACGGTGATCTGCTTGTGGCTCACCGGATGAACAAACGATAACTCCATGGCATGGAGCCATTGGCGCTCTAAGCCAAGGCGATCCGCCAGAACAGGATCAGCGCCATAGAGCGTGTCGCCAACAATCGGGTGGCGATGGGCCGCCATGTGAACGCGGATTTGATGCGTGCGTCCTGTCTCCAAACTCACGCTCATCAGCGACGCCGCGGGAAACGCTTCAAGTGTTTCGTAGTGAGTAATCGAATCACGACCCCCGGCAACCACCGCGAACTTCCATGACGAACTCGGGTGTCGGCCAATGGGAGCATCAATGGTTCCAGTGCTGGGATCCGGGTGCCCCTGAACGAGAGCATGGTAAATCTTTTCTACTTCGCGAGCTTTAAACGCGCGCTTGAGAACGCTGTAGGCAATCTCACTCTTGGCGACCGCCATGAGCCCTGAAGTGCCAACGTCCAAACGGTGCACAATCCCCTGACGCTCTGGCGGACCTGAGGTCGAGATTCGGTAGCCAGCCCCCGCTAGAGCCCCGAGAACACTCGGGCCATCCCAGCTCGGTGCTGGGTGCGCAGCGAGCCCCGGTGGCTTATCTACGACGACGACATCATCGTCGTCGTAGACAATTTTCATCGCATCGACAATCACCGGCTCAATGCTCGGTGGTTTCTTCGGCTCAAAACTGACATCCAGGTGGTCCCCGGCGGACACTCGATCGCTCTTCACACCGGGCTTGCCTCCCAAGAGAGCACCGCCCGAATCAATTACTTCCTGCGCAAAGGCACGGGAGAAGCCAAACAGCCGGGATAACACCACATCGAGGCGCTCGCCGGCGAGGCCCTCTGGCACCTCAATAGACCGGTTTTCAGCCACAATCCGGTCCTACATCACCAAGCGCACGACGGGCGCAGTAGAGCGAGTTGCCCGGGATCACGCCTGAGGCGGTTCGGCTGGAGCCGAGTTCGACTCCAAGGAACGCAACTGGTCATTGATGAATGACGTCAAGCTCTGGCGGTACTCCCGCTCAAAGTTGCGCAATTGATCAACGGAAGCCTGGATTGCGGAGCGCTGCGTCTCGAGTTGAGCAACATGCGCACGGTGCTCAGCCTCTGCCTCGGCCACGATGCGAGCAGCCTGGGCGTGACCCTCAGCGATGAGCTCATCGCGCTTCTGGATGCCCTCGCGCACGTGCTCCTCGTGGAGACGGCGGGCAAGCTGAAGAAGGTTGTTGGCGTTCTCGGTGTCAATGCCCTCTGTAGCGGCGGCAACGGGGGCTGTAATGCCCACAGAGCCAGTAGATCCGCCACTGCGCTGGAGTTCAGCAATACGGGCGTCGCTGGCCGCAATTTTCTTAGCCAGCTCCTCGTTTTCCGAGGTGAGGCGACGCATTTCGACGACTACCTCGTCGAGAAAGTCGTCCACCTCGTCCTGGTCATAGCCCTCGCGGAACTTCGTGGACTGAAAGCGCTTATTGACGATGTCTTCGGGAGTCAGTGCCATGGAAACTTACCTCGTTACTTTCGTGGGGTCCCGGCGCGCAACGGTGGTTGACGACCAGGTTCATCTTTGGCGCCTTCTACCCTAGCGCTAGGGCACAAGAAAACCCGTATCTCTTACCGAAAGCCGCCAACAATGGAGAGTGCAAAGAGCGTGGCAATCATGACCACGCTCCAGCCCAGATCGATTGCCGCACCGCCAAAGCGAATCTGGGGAACGAAGCGTCTCGCAGCACTCAAAGGCTTGTCGGTAGCGCTGTAGGCGAGCTCAGCCACCACCAAAAGCGGGCCCTTAGGGGTGAAGTTCTTGGAGAGCACGCGAACCCAGTCAAAAATGAATCTCAACCAGAGAGCAATGAAAAAAACGTACAGAACGATGTATGCGATGGTCGCCAGCAAAGAAATCATGATGCGACCATTATCCCTAACCCGCCCGAGAGTCGGGTGAGCTTAGTCGAGCAGCGAAGCGTCGACTTCAGATTCGAACCCGTCGCCTTCCCCGCTCACCAAGACGTGAGAGGGCGAGAGCAAGAACACCTTGGGAGTCACGCGCTCAATGTGACCGCGAAGACCCTGGGACAGTCCACTAGAAAAGTCAACGAGTCGACGAGCCTCAGACTCACTCATCTGTGTCAGGTTGATGATCACGGGAACACCTTCGCGGAAGGTCTCGGCGATGACCCGTGCGTCGTCATACTTCTTGGGGTGGACAGTCAAAATTTCGTTCACGTCACTCATCCCTTGTGATTTGCCGCCGCGACGAAGCGGGGTTACCGTGGCACGCTGAGCTGGCGCTTGCGCGGCCTGCTGAGCGACAGGGCGCTGGGGGGCGTCGTCGTAAGATTCCTCGGCAAGCCCGAGAAACTCAAGTGTCTTGCGTAGTGGATTCGACATGGGGGCCTCTTTTCGCGGTGAATACGATTTAAGGCTAGGCGCCAGCGGGTCGTTTTCCCGTGATTGCCGTTCCAATGCGCAGGTGTGTCGCGCCAAGCGCAATCGCGGCCTCAAAGTCCCCCGACATGCCAATCGAGAGCTCGCGCGCTTCGGGAGCCAGAGAGCGAACCCGCTCGGCGTAACCTAGAACCCGCTCAAAAGCCCTCGAGGGCTCTTCATCAACGGGAGCAACGGCCATCACGCCACGGAGGTTCAGTACTGGAACCTGGAGGACCGCTTCGCACAAAGCCTCGAGTTCCGCTGGCAAGACACCACCTCGGCCCGGAACATCGGTGAGGTTAATTTCAAGGAACACATCGACTTCCCTATCCTGGCGCGCAAGCGCCTCGACCAGAGAAGGTCGATCCACGGAGTGAATCACCTGCGCGTACTCCGCGACCGCCCGGGCTTTGTTCGACTGAAGCTGACCGATGAAATGCCAGGTGAGATCTAGCTCAGCCAGCTCCGCGTGTTTGGCAACTGCCTCTTGGTGCCGGTTCTCCCCCACGTGCCTGATTCCCAGCGCATAAAGCTCGCGAACGAGTTCGGCTGGATGAAACTTCGTGACCACAATGGTGGTGATTTCAGATTCTTCGCGACCGGCCGCTCGCGCGGCTGCGGCAATGCGTTCCTGGACCTCGTGAACCCGGGCTTCAAGGCTGTCGCCCATGGCCTGCATTACCTCAAGAAGTCGGGCACATCGAGCTCGCCGTCATCATCGGCGTCAGCAGCGAAGACAGGAGCGTCCGTGGCGAGGGGTTCCTGCTCCTCGGGGAGCAACCAGGACTCCACAGGGTTCTCAGCAGAAGCCGCGGGTTCATCCGCCTCGCTTGCCCCGCCAACGGGTGCGACTGGCACGCACTTGCGCTGGGGAGACTCATCAAAACCAGCAG
>JAIOWV010000059.1 GCA_021741945.1 Pontimonas sp. | reverse complement strand
GTCCACAGGTGTTTCCTTCCATGTTGTCAGCCCGATGGCGTATCGGGCTGAGGTTTAGTGTTCTTCCGCCAGCGCGAGCTGGAGGTAGACGGCGGTCAAGAGGGTAAAGACGTAGGCCTGAAGTACAGCCACCAGTATTTCGAAGAATGTGAAGGCAATGCTGAATGCAATGGTGCCAAGACCAAAGAACGCCATCCACGAGTCGGAATACAGAACGAAAAAGTGGGTGGAGGAGAAGAAGAGAACCAGCAGGAAGTGGCCAACGACCATGTTCATCAGAAGACGCAGGGTCAGCGTGATCGGACGAAGGACGAAGGTGGAGACCAATTCAATGGGCGTCACGATGATGTAGAGCGGCCAGGGCACACCCGGGGGAACAAGCGCGTTCTTCAAGAACGCGACAGGGTGCTTGCGAAGCCCCGCATAAATGAAAGCAACGTAAGCCGCAATCGCAAGGACCAGCGGCATGCCGATCACACTGGTTCCCGCAATATTCAGACCAGGGATGATGCCGGTCAAGTTCATAAACAGAACCAGGAAGAAAATGCTGGTGAGCAGCGGCAAGAAGCGCTTGCCATCCTTTTCGCCCAGAAGGTCCTCGGCGATGTTGACCCGAACCAAGTTCAAAGCCATTTCGATAACGCCTTGGAAGCGACCGGGGACGACCTTCATTTTTCTGGTGCCGAGCCAGAAGACCAAGATCAGCGCGACCACGGCAAGAAGACGAACCAAGATGATTCGGTTCATCTCGAAGATGGTGCCCTCAAAAAGAATTGCGGGCGGGAAAAACTCTCCGATAGTAGGCGGAGAAAACTCTCCAGAGTCGCTGGCGGCTAACTGGAGCAAGGTCTCAGTGGCTTCTGCTAACAGCGCTGTCTCCAGTTTCGGGGCGCACGAGTGCGCGGCGAGCGACGTCCTTTATGAACTTTAGCAAGCCAGGCTGTGTGGCACCAATCAGCCTTAGAGTCAAGGTTTAACCGAACCTTGAAACGTCGACGACCTCATAAATGTCACCCGCCGGAATCGCGCCTTCGCGCACCAAACGCAGCTTGCCTCCAGGCTTGTCGAGCCCGGTCGCATCGATCACTGTGGAGAGCGCTCCCGCTGAATAACTGGCTCCGGAGGAGAGATAAACAGCCACATCCTCGCCAAATGTGGCCTCGACGTCCTCTGCTTCGAGGCCACCAGTCTCGCCCACTCGATAGGCGCTGGAGGCAACAAGAGGGCCTGTCTCGCTGAGTAGTTCCAAGACAATTCGCTCTGAGGGCATTCGCAGTGCGACAGTGCCCTGGGTGTCCCCTAAATCCCACATCAGTGATTCACCTGCGGCGGTGATAATCGTGAGTGCGCCTGGCCAAAACTCTTGGGCGAGGGCCTGAACCTCATCGGGGACGTTTTCGGCAAGCGCACGGAGTGTTGGGATTCCCGGCAACAGGACGCCGAGCGGATCGCGCTCCCCCATACCCCGGACATCTCGCAGGGCCTTTGTGGCGCTTGGCTTGAACGCGTCGGCCACCAAGCCATAGACCGTGTCGGTGGGAACACAGACCACTTTGCCGCGCCCTATCGCCATTCGGGCTTTGCGCATGCCCTCGAGCAACGCCGCGGGTTCACGGCAGTCAAAGAGCGAGTTACTCACCCACCAAGCTTTCCACGGCTTCCCGGAAATGGGCAGTGTGAGCCGCAACGTCAGACGCTGTCGTTGCTGGGCTCATCAGCGCCATGTTGTGGAAGGGAGTCAAGAGAATCCCGCGGTTCAGCGCGTGCAGGTGAAGATACTGCTGAAGTTCAAAATCATCAGCGTCAGCAGCCTCTTTGCCGTGTCGAGGAGCGTGTGGCAAGAAACTGTACTCCGAGCGTGAACCGAGCTGAGTGACCTGCCACGGCAGCCCGTACTCATCAATCGCGTCCTGAACGCCCTTCGTCCACTCGGTTGCCCGCTCAATCATGGCCGGGTACACCTCAGGCGTGAGGACGCCCGAGAGCGTTGCCCGAATTCCCGCCAACGACAGGGCGTTTCCTGCGAGGGTGCCACCAACGCCTCCCACATCGATGTCCTCGAGGTGGATCTTGGCTCGGACCCTTGCCTGCAACTCAGCCGTCATGCCATAGGCGCCAGCCGGAATTCCGCCACCAATCGTCTTGCCCACCACAACAGCATCAGGCTGCAACCCATCGCGCTGAATCATGCCTCCAGGGCCAGCACACAGGGTGTGAGTCTCATCGATAATCAGCACGGCACCGTGAGTGGTGCAGAGCGCGCGGAGCGCCTCGTGCCAACCAGGCTCTGGCAGCACAATGCCAATGTTGGTCATCGCTGGCTCAATGAGCACGCACGCGATGCTCTCTGTGGCAAACGCGTGCTCAAGTGCTGCGATGTCGTTGAAGGGCACCACCACGGTGGTCTCAGACGGTGGCACAGGAGCACCGATGTTGCCCCGGCGCTCCACGACCGATCCCGAGGAGTCCAAGGTCGCAAAGGTCTCGTCCACACTGCCGTGGTAGCAGTAGTCGATGACCAGCACCTTCTCCTTGCCCGTCACGTGCCGGGAGTATCGAATCATCGCTCGATTGGCATCGGTCGCAGAGAGCGTGATCTGCCAGAACGGAACACCAAAGCGCTCGGCGAGCAAGCCCGCTGCAACTTCCGCATCTTCAGTAGGAAGCATGGTGGTCGAGCCCTTGACCAGCTGCGCCTGGAGCGCGGCGACTGTTGCAGGGGGCGCGTGCCCGACCATGGCGCCCGTGTCACCGAGGCACAAATCAATGTGGTCGATTCCATCGACACAGGTGAAGTGAGCGCCGGAGGCATAGTCCACATAGACAGGCCAAGGGCCTGGCCATTTAGCCATCCACAACATTGGAACACCGTCGGGCATACGAGGAACGGCCTTCTCCCAGAGCGCCTTGGAGTGGGGCCGTTGGGACGAGAAGAGTTCCACCTCCTCGTTCCAGAGGCGCGCTAAACGGTCACGATCAATGCTCGTCATGGGATGTTCGTCCTTTATGTGTGTTGTAGTTGACGACGCTTAATCGCGCCACGAATCTGAGTAATAAGAACCAGAGCGATGGCGAGGAAGAACACTGCAGAGGCAATGACGTTTGCTTGCGCCGGGATTCCCCTGGCGGCCGCCGTGTATACATACCGCGGGAACGTCAGGTCTGGACCTGCGTTGAAGTTGGTGATGATGAAGTCGTCAAAACTGAGCGCAAAGGACAGCAGCGCTGCCGCTGTGATACCGGGAATCAGTAGCGGGAAGGTGATTCGCCAAAACACCTGTGCCGGGGAAGCATAGAGATCCCGGCCAGCCTCCTCGAGGGCCGGATCGAGCGTTGCAACTCGAGCTCGGACCGTCACCACAACGAAACTCACGCAGAACATGGTGTGGGCGAGGATCACGGTGCCCAAGCCCTTCTCGACGCCTGCGGTCAGGAACTGAGCGGCCAAACCGGCGCCGAGCACAACCTCGGGCGTTGCCATGGGCAAAAACAGCAGAAGGGTGGTGGCCGAGCGGAAACGGAAGCGATAGCGCACCAGCGCAATCGCAATCATGGTTCCGAGAGTCGTGGCCATCACCGTGGCAACCACCGCTACAACAATGCTGTTACCAAAGGACTCACACACCGTGGGTGCTTCACACACGGTGAGCCAGTTGTCGAAAGTAAACCCACGCCAAATAATGTTGGTCCGCCTGGCATCGTTGAAAGAAAAAACGATGGTGTAGACAATCGGAACCATCAAAAAGACGAACGCAATGGCGACGTAGATGTAGAGCGCGTACTTCCCGAAACCTCTCATAGGAGCTCATCCGTTCCGCTGCGCTTCACATAGGCGCTGACCAACACAAGAATCGCTGCCATGAGCAGGAGCGACAGCGCTGCGGCAGCAGGGAAGTTTTGCAAGACGAGGAAGTTGGCCTCGATGACATTGCCAATCATCTGGGTGTCAGTCGACCCCAAGAACTCTCGACTCGCGTTGATGTAGTCACCAGCCGCTGGGATAAAGGTCAACAGAACTCCCGAGAGCACACCGGGCAGCGAGAGCGGGAAGGTAATTGTCCGAAAAACGGTGACCGGGTGCGCGTAGAGGTCCCCGCCTGCTTCCACGTATCGAAGATCGAGTTTCTCCAGTGACGTATAGATCGGCAAGGTCATGAAGGGAATGAAATTGTAGGTCAAACCGAAAATGACCGCAGCTGGGCTCCCCGTGAAATAAGCCTCAGCGGGAATCAATTGGAGACCCTTGAGCGCGCTCAGCAACCACCCCTCATCAGCAAAGATTTGCTTCCAGGCCAGGGTGCGCAGAAGGAAGCTGATGAAGAACGGGGCGATGACCAACACGAGCGCCAACGCCTGCAGGAGGGGGTAGGCGCGGAGCTTGACGCCGATCACGTAGGCAATCGGGTAGCCCACCAATAAAGCGAAGAACGTGGCGATCAAGGCGTACATGAAGGAGCGCGAGATGTGTGGCCAGTAGGTCTCCACTACGAGGGTGTAGTTCTCCCAGCGAAAAGCGTTTTGGTAGTCGCCGATGAACCCACCAGGAGTTGGCTCCTGAAAACTCGTCAGGACGAGCGAAAGGAGTGGGGTAAGAAAGAAGAGAATTAGATAGAGAACACCAGGTAGCAGCAGGAGCAGCGCGACGGGGCTTTTGCGCTGAACAACTGCAGCACCCGAGGGCGCGCCTGCCCCAACACTCGACTGAAACGCTCCAAACGCCATGGTTTAGGACTCCTCGAGTTCCGCCTCGAGCTTCTCACGCTCAGCAACCACCAGCGACCCGGTGTCGGTGTCTGCGACAAACTTTCCCGAGGAAGCGCTGGGGTGATCAAGCAGTCCGAAGGCGTGCTCCGGTGACCACGACAAATAGACCTCATCGCCGGGCCTCGCGTTATCGCCAATCGAGGTGTTCTGAGCAAAGACAGTGACGTCGCCAAACCCTGGAACAGCCACGGTGTACTGCGTGCTCACACCGCTAAACGATGCGTCCATAACGCGCCCGGGGCCGAGAATCGTGCGATCAGAACCGGAGGGCTTAGCGCGGTGGAGCGTCACTTTCTCCGGCCGAACACCGATGGTGACCACACCACGGTGCACCTGGGCCCGATCAAGCGGAACCACAATGCCGACTCCAGCAACGCCGACTCCAGCAACGCCGACGGTCATGGTGGTCGCGCTTGAGCCGGTGACCTCACCGGTAAACAGGTTGGACTGGCCAAGGAAGGTTGCCACAAACGCGGTCGTGGGCAACTCATAGAGCAACTCTGGAGCACCCATCTGTTCGATCCGGCCTTGGTTCATGACCGCGACGGTGTCCGCCATCGTCATGGCTTCTTCCTGGTCGTGGGTGACGTGCAAGAAGGTGAGACCAACCTCGCTCTGGATGTCTTTAAGTTCGAGCTGCATCTGGCGGCGAAGCTTGAGATCGAGTGCACCCAGTGGCTCGTCGAGAAGCAGGAGAGCGGGGCGGTTAACTACAGCTCGCGCCAGCGCAACGCGCTGCTGCTGACCTCCGGAGAGCTGCGAAGGTTTTCTGTTTGCAACATGGGCAAGCTCCACCAAGTCGAGGGCTTCCTTGGCGAGCTTCTCGGCGTCGGCGATTTTCCTCCGACGCAGACCGAAGGCCACATTCTCAAGAATGGTCATGTGGGGGAAGAGCGCGTAGCTCTGAAAAACAGTGTTGACGGGGCGTTGATAGGACGTCGTGTTGGTGACGTCTTTACCGCCAATCAGAATCTTGCCCTGGGTGGGCTCTTCAAGACCCGCCACAAGACGAAGCGTGGTCGTCTTGCCACAACCGCTTGGACCGAGGAGGGCAAAGAAAGAGCCCGCTGGAATGTCCAGGTCCAGGTTGTCAATCGCGGTAAAGCCAGGGAAACGCTTGCTGACGCCGACCAGTGAAAGGTCGGCGCCAGCCTCAGCGAATCCGCGGACAGATGACGGGGTCTCTGCCACGGGGTGTTCTCCGGGACCCGACTACTAAGCGCCCAGCACCACAGCCTGGAAGGCTGCCTGGTACTCGTTGTCTTCAGCGGAATCGAGCGTCCTGAATGCCTTCACTTGAGACAGCGTGTCGGCGTTCGGGAAGATGAGCTGGTTTTCAGCAAGCTCGGGGTCAATCGCAATGGCGGCGTCGTAAGCACCCTCAACAGGCGTCACGTAGTTGACCCATGCGGCAACCTCAGCAGCAACCTCAGGCTCGTAGTAGTAGTTCATCAGGATCTCCGCATTGGTCTTGCGGGGCGAGCCCACAGGGATGACGAACGTGTCGTTCCAGATGGTGGCACCAGACTCGGGGAAGACAAACTTCCACTTCTCGTAGCCAGCCTCGGCGTTGAGCACAGTGATGTCACCAGACCATGCGATAGCAGCCAGTGCGTCCTCGTTGACCAGGTCCTCGCTGTACGAGTTGCCCTTGACGTTGCGGATCTGGCCGCGGCCGACCTGCTCGCTCAGCACCTCGATGGCGGCGTTGAACTCGTCACTGCCCCAGTCGCCGGAGATGTCAACACCGTTGGCCATCAGGATGAGGCCCATGGTGTCGCGCATTTCGGAGAGAACCACGACACGACCGTTCAGGTCATCGCGCCACAGGTCTTCGATGGTGCGAACTTCGCCGGTCATTTCGGTGTTGTAGGCAATGCCGGCAAAACCAGCCTGCCAAGGCAAAGACTTCTTGCGACCTGGGTCAAAGTCGGGGTTGGCGAGGCTCGCGACAACGTTTGCCTTGTTGGGCATGTTTGCTTCGTTGAACTCCTGGACGTAACCAAGGCTCACCCAGCGGCTGACCATCCACTCCGTGGGGCAGACAAGGTCAGCACCAATGTCCTGGCCAAGCGAGAGCTGGTCGCGGACCTTGGCGAAGTAGTTGTTGTTGTCGTCGTAGTCGACCATGTAGTTGACGTCGATGCCGTACTCGGCCTCGAAGCGCATCAGCGTGGGGTAGTTTCCATCGTCATCTTCATCGATGTAGAAGGGCCAGTTGGACCAGTTGAGGGTCTTGTCTGTAGCCGAGATGTCTTCAGGGGCAGCAATCTCAGGATCTGCGGCGCAGGCGGCGAGACCAAGCGCCACGGCACCACCACCGGTGCCTGCAAGGAAGGTACGCCTCGACACCTGGGACTTCTTGGCCATCTTGATGAGGCTACGAACCATGGGGTCTTCGGGCAGTGGGCGATTCATCATCGAAACTCCTTTGTTGTCGTTCTGGGGGTGCTGCTTGATTTTGATAATAGACCGTTCACCTCGTGCCTGGCTGGCACGAGAGGTCACAGTCCCGTAAATCTCTTGCTAGGCGCCAATGAAGGACATCACGTGCTTGATGCGCGTGTAGTCCTCAAAGCCGTATTGCGAGAGGTCTTTTCCATAGCCCGAGTGCTTGAAGCCACCGTGGGGCATTTCCGCGACGAGCGGGATGTGGCAGTTAATCCACACCGCACCAAAGTCGAGGCCCTTGGCAAAGCGCATGGCGCGCCCGTGGTCCCTGGTCCACACACTGGAGGAGAGACCATAGAGAACATCGTTGGCCATCTGCAGGGCTTCTTTTTCTTCGGTGAACGGCTGAATCGTGATGACGGGTCCGAAGATTTCGTTCTGGATGGCGTCATCCTTCTGCTTCAGACCAGTCACCACAGTGGGCTCGATGAAGTAGCCGGAGGCTCCCTGGCGCACGCCACCCATTTCGATGTTGGCGTTCTTCGGAAGTGCCCCGATCATGCTCATGAC